>NZ_BAAARK010000006.1:204612-407171 GCF_039532155.1 Streptomyces lunalinharesii | reverse complement strand
TGGCTGCACGGCTTCCGTCGCCTGCGCATCCGATGGGAGCGACGGGACGACATCCATGAAGCCTTCCTCGGGCTCGCTACATGCCTCATCACCTACAGACACGTCCGACGCCTTTGTTAGGACCTCTAAGAGGACGTTTATGCCGATGACGTCCGGGTTTGTCTGTTCTATCGCCTGCCCGAGATCGTCTTTCTTGAAGCTACTTGCACCTAATGCGCCGGGTTGACATCGGCCGTCAGTCTCGCGTTTCGTCATGTATCGCCCGGAAAGATCCTGTCCGGTTCGAATTTGCGAGGAACACCCACTACAGTCACTCCGACGAGCGATAGTTCACTGCAACTCCCTGCCGTATCAGTGCTGTTATGACGACGCAGCCGCCCCGCAAGCCCTATCCCAGCGACCTGTCCGACGCCCGCTGGGCCCTGATGGAGCCGACACTGACTGCCTGGCGCACAGAGCGGCAGAAGACCTCCCTCAACCTCGGCGGCAAGGTCACCGACCTGCGCGAAGCCCTCAACGCGATCCTCTACGTCAATCGGACTGGGATTCCCTGGCGTTACCTGCCTCACGACTTCCCGCCACACTCCACAGTCTTCGCCTACTTCAGCGCCTGGACCGCCGACGGAACCATCGAGAAGCTCGGCGTCCAACTGCACAGGCTCGTACGGGAAAAGGAAGGACGTACCTCCGAGCCAACCGCCTGCGTCATCGACGCCCAGAGCGTGAAAACCGCCCCCAGTGTCCCCACCAACACCCAAGGCATCGACGCCGGCAAGAAATTCGTAGGGTGCAAACGCAGCATCGTCACAGACACCCTCGGCCTGTTACTGCTGGTCATGGTCACCGCGGCCAGCGTCTCCGACAACCAGGCCGGCAAACAACTCCTCACCCAACTCGCCACCAGGCACCCAACCATCACCAAGGCATGGGTCGACACCGGCTACAAGAACCAGGCCATCGAACACGGCGCCCAACTCGGCATCGACGTCGACGTCGTACCGCGAAACACGCAAGTCAAAGGCTTCTCGGTGCTACCACGACGTTGGGTTGTGGAGCGAAGTTTCGGATGGCTCATGATGCACCGCCGCCTGGCCCGCGACTACGAAACCAAACCCCAACACTCCGAAAGCATGATCCGCCTCGCGATGATCTCCAATCTCGCCAAACGAGCAACCGGCGAAACGACCACAACCTGACACAATCCATGAACTACCGCGCATCCGAACAGGACGTCCTCTAAGAAATTCCAACTAACTCCATACCCGTGAGGCGCTTCGGATTCCCGCTTCAGCGGCAATGGGCAGGCCAGAGGCTTGATCTGCCCATTGTCGCCTGCTGGCCTCGCTGGGTCGCGGTGGCACGGTGGCGCGGCGATCTCCCAGGTCATCGAGCCCGTGAGGGACAGTGCGTGGAGGACGGCGGACATGTCCGCATCCTTTCTCGGGCGTCCGACCCGGTCGTTGACGGACACGCGCGGGTCCCGAGCGGCCGCCGGCCGCATCGCCGTTGGGCCGGCCCGGGGCCCCGGGCCGATCCGTCGTGCCGCCCGCACGTCCGCTGGTACACAATCGGCGGGTGCAGATCCTCGCGTTCCCCGAAGCCGCCACCCCCGCCGCACTCCGGACCCAAGTGCGGGAGATCCAGGAACAGGCGTGGCCGTCGGGGCGCGGCACGGCGCCCGGGCCCACCGAGCCGGTCCACGACCCCGCGCTGCGACCGCGGTCGATGCTGCTGGTCGCCGACGGGATCGTCCTCGCCGCCCTGGACGTCCTCACCAAGGACATCCGGCACGCCGGCCGCGCCTACACCGCCGGTGGCCTGAGCACGGTGGTGACGCGTCAGGAGGCACGCGGCCGGGGGCACGGCCGGCGGCTGGTGACCGCGGCCCGGGAGGCGCTGGCCACCGGGGAGCACGACCTGGGGTTGTTCACCTGCGACCGACCGTTGCGCGCCTTCTACGAGAGCGCCGGCTGGCACCACCTCCCGGGCGCCGTCCTCATCGGCGGAACCCCGCAGGCCCCCTTCCCCAGCGACCGGCCCGGGTTCGACAAGGTCACCATGGCGGACTTCTTCTCGCCGCGCGCCCGGCGGGCCCGCGCCGCGTTCCGCGACAGCCGCATCGTGCTGCACCCCGGGAACATCGACGCGCTCTGGTGATCCCCGTCCGATCCGCCGCCGGTGCGGAACCTTCAGCTCCTTAACGGCCTCTTCCCTGCTCGGACGGGCAGACGGACGGACCGCCGCGGTGCGGCACGGGAAGTGAGGAGCGGGCGCATGGGCCGCTGGACGGGGCACACCACACGGGCGTTGCTGGCCTTGGCCCTGGCGGCCGCGGCGACCGGCTGCACGGCCGGCCGGGACGCGGCGGAGCCGGCGGACGGCGAGGCCCGCCGGAGCCACGGCAAGGCCGGCTCGAACGGCTTCGTCGTGCAGTACCGCACCGGCGGCCGGGCGGCGACCGCCACCGACTACCTCCGCGCGCAGCGCATCCTGGACGCGGCGGCGGACCGGTTGAACGCCACCGTCAAGGTGCCGCAGCGCATCCCGTTCGTGGTCCGCTCGTGCGGCGCGGCCGAACCCGCCTACGACCCGGAGACCGGCACCATCGACTTCTGCGCCGAGCACGTCGACGAGATACGCGATCGCTTCCGGCAGGCCGGCCCGGGCCCCGACCGACCGGGCGGCACGGCGGCCGCCGACGCCCACGTGGCCGCCGTGCTGGAGGAGACCGCCTACCACGAGAGCGCCCACGCCCTCATCGATCGCCTCGGCCTGCGCTTCACCGGCCGGGAGGAGGACGTGGCCGACCAGTTCGCCGCGGTGCTGTTGATCGGCCAGGGCCGGGCCGGCGAACGCAAGGCCCGTGCCGCGGCGGACGACTACGCCCTGGCCGCCGCGGAGACCCCGTTCGACGCGGCCGACCTGCGCGACGAGCACAGCCTCGACGGCCAGCGCGCGGCGAACTACGCCTGCTACGTCTACGGCGCGCACCCGGATCGGCACGAGGACCTCGTCGGGCGCGATGCCCGGCTCGACGCGGAGCGCGCCGAGGGCTGCGCCGACGAATGGGCGCAGGCCAGGGGCGGTTGGCGGCAGCTCCTCACCGAGCACCTCAAGCGCCCCCTGTGACGCCGCCGGCGCAGGGGCGCTGACCTCTGCCCCCCGAGCCCCCGCCGGGGCCGCGTCACGGTTCGCGCACCACTGCGGCGATGACCGTGGTCACGACCCTGCGGACGGCCGGGGCGTCGGGCGGGGTGCCCTCGCGGTCCGCGAACAGCAGGTGGCCGGCGCCGATCAGGGTGGGCGCGAGGACGTCGACGTCGGCGTCCGCGGCGATCCGGCCCAGTGCGCGCTCGGCGGTCAGGTAGGAGGCCAGCAGCGCGGTGGCCTCGGTGAGGAGCGGGACGCCGGTCGAACCGCCCGCGCGCAGTTGGGCGCGCAGGCCGTCGCGGGAGATCACGAGCGAGACGACCGCCACGGCGATCGGCCCGAACACGTCGAGCAGTGCGGCGGTGAGGTGGTCGGCGACGGCGCCGGTCCCGGCGGCCGCGCGCAGCCCGGCGGCCTGGTCGTCGAGCCGACGGATCCGGTCCCGCACCAACTCGGCGAGGAAGGCGTCGAAGTCGGCGAAGTGCCGGTGCAGGACGCCCTTGGCGCAGCCCGCCTCCGCGGTGACCGCCCGGCTGGTCAGCGCGTTCGGCCCGGCCCGCAGCAGGATCCGTTCGGCGGCGCCGAACAACTGCTCCCGCACGTCGCGGATGGCCACTCCTGTCGGCACTGTGCGCCCCTTCCCTCGGTCGAACTCCGCGATCCTCCCATCCGGTTGACGAGTGGGCATGTGCCCACCATGGTGGGCACATGCCCACTACGCCGCCCTCAGGGCTTCCCGAAGCGCGTCGAAACCGGCAGCTGGCGGAGTCGTTCGGCACCGACGCCGCACGCTACGACCGGGCCCGGCCCCGCTACCCCGACGCCCTCGTGCAACGGATCGTGTCCGCTCTCCCCGGCCCCGACGTCCTCGATGTCGGCTGCGGAACGGGCATCGCCGCCCGGCAGTTCCACGCGGCCGGCTGCCGGGTGCTCGGGGTCGAGCCGGACGCGCGGATGGCCGACGTGGCCCGGACGCTCGGCACGGCGGCGGACGTCGCGAGGTTCGAGGACTGGGACGCCGCCGGCCGCACCTTCGACGCCGTCGTCGCCGGCACGGCCTGGCACTGGGTCGACCCCGTCGCCGGCGCCGAACGGGCCGCCCGGGTCCTGCGCCCCGGCGGCCTCCTGGCGCCGTTCTGGAACGTCCTCCGCTTCCCCGACGACGTGGCGGACGCGATCGTCGGGGCCTGCCGGCGGGCCCTGCCGGAGGCGGCGTCCGACGTCACCGCGATGACGAAGGGCGCCCTCGACGCCTACCGGCCGGTGTGCGTCCGGGCCGCCGACGGCATCCGGGACGCGGGCGGCTTCGCCGCGCCGCAGCAGTGGCGCCACGACTGGGAGTGGACCTACACCCGGGACGCCTGGCTGGACCAGATGCCCACCCTGGGGGCCTTCACCCGCGTTCCACCGGCCGTGATGGCCGACGTGCTGGCGGGCGTCGGGGCCGCCATCGACGCACGGGGCGGCAGCTTCACGATGGGGTACGCGACGGTGGCGCTGATCGCCGTGCGCACCGACGCCTGAACCGCGGCCCGGGGCACGGTGGTTGCCGCGGACCCGGCCCGGCGGAGCGTCGCGGTTCCGTCCCGCCCGCACGCGGCCGGGACGGAACCCGCGGGCGGATCAGCGGTGCCGGTCCGGGCACCAGCGGGGGGCGGTGCCGAGGGTCTCGACGTAGCGCGCCGACAACCAGGTGAGCCGGCCCTCCCCGACCTCGTACCAGCGCGGATTGCCGTGCACGTTCTCCCCGTTGACCTTGCAGTGGATGGTGACGACGGTGCCGTACGGCAGCGAACCCACCGCCCGGTACGCGGTCCCGGGGCCGTCCCGCAGCTCCAGGCCGTTCTTGGCGATCACGCGGCCCTTGGACGGGCCGTGGCCGCCACCCGCGGTGGCCGCCGCGGGACCTGCGGCGACGGCCGTGCCGGTGCCGAGGGCACCGCAGAGGAGCCCGACGCCGGCGAGTACGGCGGCGCGGCGGAACGGGGACAGGTGTGTCATGACCGACCTCCCGATCGCGATCCATCCGGCTGTCCGGATGTTTCGATGCCAGGCGAGAATGCCCCGACCGGCCTCCGGATCCTTCGTCGGGCCACCGAATTCACCGGCACGGGACCGCCTCGAATACCTGCCCGGAACGGCGGCCACGGCCCGCGGCGTGCGGTGGCGCGTCAGGACGGCACCCGCGGGGCCACCTGGGTCGCGAAGGTGGCGGCGGAGTTGCACAGGTCCGGCTGTGTCCCGGAGTCCACCTTGACGTGCGCGAACACCTTCCCGAACGAGGTGGGCCAGACGATCGCGCACCCCTGGTCGTTCCCGAGCACCGACGCGGACGGAATCCCGACGACACTGGTCGGCGTGGGTTCCGGCGACACCGGGATGTCCTTGGCGTAGATCAGCGTGTAGGTGACGGCGGCACCCCCGACGGTTCCGCTCCACGTGCACGCCTTCAGCCCGGCCTGCGGGTCGGTGGGGTTGTTCGGGCGGCCCGCGGACAGGCCCCAGGCCGCGGCCGTGCTCGCGTCGAGTGCCGCGCACGGGTCGGGAGCCGAGGCCAGATCCCCCGAACCCGGCGACGCGACCGGCCCGCCGCCGGGGCTGCTCGACCAACCTCCGCCGGGGCTGCTCGACCAACCGCCGCCGGGCGCGGTGGGCGGGGCGCCGCTCCACCCCGGGGAGTCCGGTTGACCATCGCGCGCCAGTTGCCACAGCCCGACCACGGCCGCCGCGACGAGCACGACCACGGAGCCCGTCACGATGAGCATGCGTCGGGACCTGCCGTCGGGCGGCGCACCGACCGGTCGCGCCGGCTCCAGCCAGTCCTGCTTGTCCTCGTTCCACTGGTCCATGCCGGCCCCCTAGCCCTGGCCGCTGAGGAGTTGGGTGATCTGCTGGACGACCGCGGTCGCCGAGGCGAGCCCCGCCACGGCCGTCGTCCCGAGGTCGAGGCGGTCGCGCAGCCACTGCAGGCGGTCCCGACGCACCCGCCCGGTGCCGTCGATCTCCTCCTCGGCGTCCGCCAGTCGGGCGTCGATCTCCGATGTCTCGTCCGTCGCGGTGAGCAACGGCAGGTGCTGACGCAGGGTGCCCAGTGCCGCGCGGAGTTCGGGCGGCGCGTCGAGCGCCGGTTGCGTCGAGGCGTCCAGCGCCCGGGCGTCCGCACCCGCGGCCGCCGCACCGCCGGCCATGACGCCGATGCTGATGCCGCCGGCGGAACTCGTCGGCACGGCGGGCGCCTCGGCCGCACCCGCGAGCGGGAGCGCCGGTGCCGGGCGGCCGTCGCGCACCGAGCGGTCCTCGGCGGCGGCCCGCTCGCCGGCCGCGACCGCGCCGCCGGTCAGTACGCCGATACTGATGCCGCCACCGGCCCGGTTGCCGCCCGCCGCGTCGTCGGCGACCTCCCGACCGTGCACCGGCTCCGGCTCCGGCGCTGGTTCCTGAACCGTCATCCTCGACCGCCCCCCGTCTCCGTCGACGCGTCCGTGTGCTTCGCGAGGGCGCGCTCGCCGGAGGCGACGGCACCGCCGCTCATCCCGCCGATGAACACCCCGCCTTCGCCCACGTTGATGATGTACTGGTCGAACACGCCCGTTTCGTAGCCCTTGTTGCGCAGTGCCTCCTGCACTCCGTTGGCGATCCGGTCCTGGAGCGTCTTCACGTACCGGCTGATGTCCATCTCCTGGAAGAGCGAGAGTTCCGGCACGCTCCCCAACTCCCGTACGGACGCGACCGGTGCGTCCGGCAGGGCGTGTTCCGGCATCGTCAGCCACGTGCGCATCAGGGACACCGCCGCCTGGCACAGCGAGACCGCGGCGGCGCATCCCGCCGAGGGGCTGGTCAGCACGCTCCTGAGCACGTCGCGCAGCGGGCCGTCCCCGCCGTGCGCCGCGAGCACGTCCACCGACTTGAACTCCGGGCGCACCGGCGTCAGGACGTGCGGGGCGACCTCCAGCACCAGCATCCCGCCCTGGGTGTGGATGCGGACCAACAGGCAGATCGCCACCTGCTCGTCCCAGGCACCGACCCGCACCCGCAGGAAGTGGCGCCGGGCCTCGGCGCCCTCGCCGACGGCCCGCTCCAGGTGCTCGCGGATGACGTCCGGCCCGTAGTCCACCTCGTCGCGCGCCAACCCGACCGGCAGGTAGACCAGTTCCTCGACTTCGAGGGAGCGCAGGCGGTCCCGGCTGGTGGCCGCGGCCGAGGTACGCAGCGCCTCCAGCCGGGGCTTGATCAGATCGACCACCTCCCGGCCCGTGAGCGGGGCGGGGACGCTCCCGGGCTGCGTCTTCGTGAAGGAGGGCGGCGCCGGGCGCGGCGGGGCGCCCGGCGCCTCCCGCTCCGGTGAACCGGCCCAGGACTGCTGCTTCAGTTCCATGGCGACCGACCACGGCTTGTACGGCGTGCCGGCGCCGACGAAGGGCCGGAACGGGTCGTAGATGGCCAGCCGGGCGTGCTGTTCGCGGGCGATGGCCGCCCCGATGCGCCGGTACTGGGTGGTGGCCGGCAGCGTCGCCCGCCGCCCCGCGGCGAACGTCTCGCGGCCCAGCTGGTGCCGCATGACGGAGACGACGTGCGTCCGGTGCGCCCAGATCGGCGGCACCAGCAGCACCGGGAACACCACGGCGGTCCAGGCGTCGCCGCCGCGGAACAGGGTGGTGAGCACGGCCGCCCCGTACGCCACCGCCACCACGAACGGCAGTACCGGCAGCACGGCCTTCAGCCGGCCGCGGGTGGCCTCCTTGAGCACCGAGCGCCCGAGGGTGAAGAGGGAACTCCTGGGTCCGCGCACGAGCCAGGACACGACGCAGACCGCCCCGTAGGCCACGAACCACGGCACAGGCAGGAGCGACTGCGCGCCGACGTCGGCAAGGTCGAGCCCGATGAACAGGGCCCAGACGGCCAACAGCAACAGCCCGGTCTGCGCCTCCCGGCGGCGCGCCAACAGTGCGTGGGCGAGGACCGGCAAGGCGTCGTAGCCGAGCGAGGGGGCTATCGGGCGTTCCTCGTGCTCGACCAGTTCCTGGATGACGCGGCGACGGAACTGCCCGTCGAAGTAGACCCCCGCGCACAGCAGGCGGGTGGCTTCGCTGAGGCCCTGCTCGGAGGGCGGTCCGTCGGATGGTGAGGAGGGGGCCGCCGGCGCTGGAGTGTTCGACGGAGCGGCCACTGGCTTTTCGGGGAAGGACAAGATCATGCACCCCCGTGATCGAACTCGTCCCCTGTTGCGAGGTGTTGACGGAGTTGCTATGGGGGCAGTATGACCCCCGGGCGTCGGACCCGAAAGGGCTACCGTCGGTTTGGTAACTCCTTTGTGATGCCGACGAGTTGACCGCAACGGCGGCCGTGGCTCCCGGCGCCTGCGCCCGCGCGTACGCCGGGAGCCACGCCTGGGGCGCGGGGGTCGGTACGGCCGTGCGTCGAGGACCGTGAGCACGGCGTCCCAGGTCATCGGGTGGTGCCGTCGCGCACCACGGCGCAGGCCAGCGGTGCGAGACTCCGGGCCTCCGGCGCACAACTGCTCAAAATATGAACAATGCAGATAATGACGTTATCGGCGGGCGGGCCGGGAACTCGTTTGTGCGGGGCGCTTCGAGCCCCGCATTCCTGTGCCCCGGCCGACCGGCGGGGCTTCGGTGCTCGGTGCCGGAGGAACGTACATGCTGATGGTCACGGACCTGCTCGCGGACTGTCTCCGCAACGCCGGAGCCCTGGAGATATCCGCCCTCCCCGCCTGTGCGGACGCATCCGAACTCCCCGGGGCCCGCACCGCGTTCCTGGCCGCCGGCCTGGCCGCCGTGCGGCAGCGGACCGCGGCGACGTCCTGGATCCAGTTCAACCTCGCGCCCGCGCCGGACGACCGCCGCCGGACGTACGACTGGTTGGGCGCCGTGGCCCGGGAACTCCTCGACGCCGGCCGTGCCCACAACTTCTTCTTCATGCACAAGGACCCCGGGCTGCGGGTGCGCTTCGAGACGCCGGACGGCCAACGGGAGGAACTGCGGGCCGAGTTGACGCACCGGTGCGCCGAACGGGGTGGTTGGCGGCAACCGCCGTTGGACGTGGTGTACGAACCCGAGCAGTACCTCTTCGGCGGCCGGGCGTCGATGCCTCATGTGCACCGACTGTTCACGCACGATTCGTTGGCCTGGTTGGACCACCACGCCCGCCATCCGTGCCCCGAGGGGGAGGCCACGGCCTGGCGGCGTTCGCTGTTCGTGCTGCGGGAGGTGTTCGCGGGGCTGGGCGTGGTCGGGTGGGAGCACCGGGGCGTGTGGGACGTCGTGCGCGAGGACACCGGACGCCGGCTCACCACCGCCGCCCGCGACGGGGACGGGCCCGGGGGAGGGGCGGCGTGGCGGCGCGCCGCGGAAGGGATCCGGGAATTCTGGGCACAGCCCGGCGAGCGGATGCTCGCTTCGTTCCCCGAGGAACAGCGGGCGTGCCTGGCCGCGCGTGCCGCGGCCCTGGGCGAGGCGGCCCGACGGTGGCGCACCGGCTACTTCGAGTCGGGCGCCGCCACCACCGGCCCGCGGCGCGCCGCCGCCTACGCCGTGGTCTTCCACTGGAACCGGGCGCGGATGTCGTTCGCCCGGCAGTGCCTGTTGGCCGAGGCGCTCGCCGAGGACGGGGAGGCCCGATGACGCGCCGCCCACCGGACGCCGCCGGTACCCACCCACCGGCCGCGACGGCCCGCCCGGCCGGCACCGTCGGGGCGACCGCACTGGTGCGGATCGCGGGACTGCCGGGCGCGCTCTGGGCGTCCGCCGGCAACGAACCGCTCTTCGCCCGGGCCGCCGACCTGGCGGAGCGGGGCGACCTCCACACCGCCCGGGCCAGGGCACTGGGGGACCTGCTCGGGACCGACGTCGTACCGCACCCGCGCCTGGCCGACCCCGCCCGCGGCGCGGTGCTCGCCCTGCGCCGCAGACTGCACGCGGGGACCGCCCCCGGCCCCGCGGACCTCCCCGTCCTGACGACGGTGGCCGACGTCGCCCCGTCGCTGGCCGACGCCCTCGCGGAACTGGCCGACCGGGCGACGGACCTGGCCGCCGCCCGGGACGAGTTCGCCGCCGCGGTCGCCACCGACCGCGCACGCGTGGGCCGGCTGGCCCTCGACCTGCTGCACCGCGACCCCGTCCTGCGCACCCACCTCGGCACCACCGCACCCCGGATCGCCGCCGACTTCCCCCGGCGGGCGGCGGCCGGCGAACCCTGGCACGGCAAACGGCTGCGCAAGTACACCGGCTACGTCTGGCGGGTGGTCGCCCGCGCCGCAGCCAAGACCACCCCGCGCGACTGGCTCGGCCAACTCGCCGCCGTCCCCGTCCCCGTCCTCCCCGCACCCGGCCCGGCCGCGGCCGGTGACTCCCTCTTCGTGCCCCCCGCCCGGGCCGGGGCCGGCGCCACCAGCAGCATGGAGAACGTCCACCTGTTGTGGGCACGGCTCCGGGACGCCGGACCGACCGCCGCCGGCCCCGACGGCCTCCTCGCCCTGACGCCCCTGCACTGCCCGACGTCCACCGGCGTGCTGCGCTGCGCGGTCGTCGACACCGGCCCCCGGGGCTCCCGGCTGCGCCGGATCGAACTGCGCCGCACGCCGGTCCTGGACGCGGTCCTGGCGCTCCTCTCACCCGGCCCCCGCCCGTTCGCCGAGGTCGAGGCCCTGATCGCGGCGCGCCTGGCCAGCCCGGCGCACGGCACCCCCGAAGGGCGACGGCGGGTCACCACCGCGCTCCGCGGGTTCCTCCAGCACCTCCTGCGACTGGGCGTCCTGCAACGCTGCGCCGCGCCGGAGCAACGCCGCACGCACTGGATCCCCGCCGCACGGCTCCACCCGCCGCAGCACACCCTCGACGACCGCCCGGCACCGGTGACCGCAGCGGCCCCGGACGCTCGCGACGGCACCGGCCCGCGTCCCGCCGACACCGCACCGCCCCACCAGGAGGCCACCTGGTTCGTCGACTCCTACCGCGCCCTCGACGCCCGCCTCGACGCCCTCGCCCTGGCCCGGATCACCCGCGGACTGCGGCTCGCCACCCGGCTCGCCGCCCTGCGAGCCGAAGACCGGCCCCCCACGGCCCCCACCGGCACCACCCCGCAGCCGCATCCGGGACCGGCGGACATCGGCCCCGAACCGCGATCGGTCGCCGACCTCCTGACCGCCCCGCCCGCCGACCCCTCCGCCGAGGCGGACCACCCGGCCACCGCCACCACGCGCCGCCGCTATGAAGGCTGGCACCCCGCCCGGACGTCCGGATCCGGATACGCCCACCTGCTCGCCCACCTCGCCGCCCACCTCGACGACGAGCGGATCGACCTCGACGGCCCGCTGCTGGACGCCTGCCACGCCCCGCCCGCGGCCCCCGAACTCCTGGCTGCCTGGCCGGCGGACTGCCTGCTGCGCCCGCTCGACGCCGAGGGACCGGTGGCCGTCCTGGAGACGGCCTCCCCGGCCGGCGTGCTCGACGCCCGGTTCGCCGAGGCACTGCACGCCCTGCACGCAGGCCAGGGCGGCTACCGCCCCCCGGCCGCCTACCGGGCCTTCCTCAGCGCCCTCGAACGGGCCGCGGACGTCCGCTTCGTCGAGGTGCTGGTCCCGCCATTGGACGCCCGCGCCGCCAACGCCGTACGTCGTCCCGTGCTCACCGACTGGTCCACCGGAGACGCCAACACATCGCTGTACTACGGGAGTTACGGTGGCGGCTGCGGAGCGGCGACGTCCCGGCCGTCGGACGGGAGCGCTTCCCGTCCCGTCCACCACCTTCCCCTCGACCGGCTCACCCTCCGCTCCGACGGGCACCACCTCATCGCGGAGGTCGACGGGGCACGGGTCTTCCCGGTCCACCACGCCACCCGGAGCCCCGCCCCGCCCTACGACCGGCTCACCCGGCTGCTGATGGCGGCCGCGCACCCGGCCACCCGGCACGTGGTCCAACTGGGCTCCCTGATCGGGGCGTTCCCGACGGCTGACCGGGTGCCCCGGCTGTCGGTGGGCGGGGACCTGGTCGTCAGCCCCGCCGCCTGGCGGGTGCCCGTCGCGGAACTGTGGGAGCCCGGGGCCCGGGAGGCCGACAAGGTGACCGCCCTGGCCGTCCTCCGGCGCACCCGGCAGCTGCCGCGCTTCTGCTTCGCCCGCCCGGCGCCCGGTGCCAAACCGGTACCGGTGGACCTGGCGGCGCTGCCCGCCCTGCACGTCCTGGAACGGCTGCGGGCCGCCGCGCCCGACGGTGCGTTGATCGTCGAGGAGGCGCTGCCCGCACCGGGCCGCTCACCGGTGCGCGACGCCGTGCACGGTGGGGCGCCCGTCGCCGCACAGGTGCAGCTGCGGACGCCGCACGACGCCCACCCCGAGGAGCTGGCGGCCCGCGCCGCCGCGGCCCTGCGGCACTGGTCCGCACCGAACCCGCCTCGACCGAGGCCCCAGACCACCCCGGACGCCCCGCCACAGGGACGGCCCCCGGGGCGGAACCGCACACCGAGAAAAGGAGGGCAGTCATGCCCACAACCATCGAACTGACCGACCTCGACAACCTCATCGGCGACCTGGACGCCCGGATCACCGAGTCCGAACTGCCCAGCGCCGAGGCGTACACCGGCGGCTGCTCGGGCGTCTGCTCGGTCGCCGTCTGCGACACGGTGCTCTTCTGTTCCGGGTTCGTCTGCTGACCGGGTCCACCCGCCGCGGATGAACACCGCGACATGACGAACCGTCAACACCAGTCCCAACAGACGAGGTTGAACGAGCCGTCCGGCAACCCGCCGGACGGCTCCCGGCCCTGGAGGACGCCGCACCCATGCCCATGCACTCCCGCACCGGACACCTCACCGCCGTGTACCGGCGCCCCGCACCCGCCCGCGAGGCCCGGTGGCGGGCCCACGCCCTCCAGGACGCGGTGCTGCTCCTCGACCGGTACGTCGAGCGGGCCGGCGCCGGCCAGGCACCGGGCGCCGGCGGCCACCCCTCGGACCCGGGCGTCCCGGTCCTCGCCCGACTGGTCGCCGACCGCGGCGACCCCGCCGCCACGGCCACGGCGACCCGCGCCGCCGCCGTGTGGGCCCGCACCGCCGGACGCGGGGCGGGACACCCGGGCCTCTACGACGGCGGGCTCGCCGGAACCCTCGTCGGACTGCGCCAGGCAGCCGCCCTCCACCCGGCCCTGCACCAGGTCGCCGACCGCCTCGCCGACCGGCTCCCCGCCCGCACCCTGACCGGCGCCGCACGCACCACCCCCGGCGCGGTCACCTTCCGGGACTACGACCTGATCCTCGGCCCCGCCGGCACCCTCCTCGCGCTGAGCGCCGCCGCCCCGGAACGGCACCGCGTCCTCGTCCGCCTCGGCCGGTGCCTGGCCGCGCTCTGCGCCGTCGACGGACTCGACGGACTGCGCACCCACTATCCCCAACATCCGCAACTGGGCTGGCTGGACGGGCGGATCAACACAGGCACGGGCCACGGCGTCGCCGGCGTCCTGACCGCCCTCGCGGTGGCCGCCCGGCAGGCGGAGGAGGGCGACGCGAGCGCCGCCCCGGAACTCGCCGCGGCCCTGCGACGGGCGAGCCGTTGGCTGACGGCACAGGCGTTCCTCGACGCGCGGGGCATCCGCTCCTGGGACGGCGCGGGGCCGGACACCGGCCCGCCCGGCGGCGCCCGCCGCCGACAAGCGTGGTGCTACGGAGCGCCCGGCGTCAGCTGGGCGCTGTGGGACGCCGGGGACACCCTCCGGGACCCCGCGGCCCGGGACTTCGCCGGCGCCGCCTTCGACACCCTCGCCGCCGGCTACGACGAGGACTTCCACCTCTTCGGCGACCACCTCGGCGACCGCCTCGGCCTCTGCCACGGCGCCGCCGGGGTGCTGGCCGTCGCCGACGCGCTGCACCGGCGGGCAAGGCTGCCGTCGGCCACCGCGTTGCGCGCCCGCCTCCTCGCGCACCTCGACGCCCACCGCGCCGGCACCCGCGCGCTGGGAGAGGAACGGATGGGCCTCCTGGGCGGCGCCGGCGGCACCCTGAGCGCCGTGCTCACCGCCACCGGCGGCGCCCGCGACTGGCTGCCCTGCCTGGGCCTGCGCTGACCCCCGCCGTAACCGAGGATGTGAGTGGCCGTTAACCCGTCCATGAGCGATATGAACGACCGCCTCCTGAGCCTCGTCGACGGTGTGGTGGATCTGGACGAGGAACGACTGCCCCTGCTCACCTTGCGCGAGGCGCGGGCCGCGATCGAGCTGCTGCGCCTGCTGGCGGCGGGCGACGGCGAAGGGTCGCACGCCGCACGGCACTTGGCGCGGAACCTCGGGCGCCGGATGCCCTCCGAACACTGACCGGCGCCGGCGGGCTCCGGGCGAGGGGCGGACGGGAGGCGAAAATCCACGGTCGATAGGATTTTCGCCATGGCGAAACACCTGTTATTCGTGGCCCTGCTCGGTCACGGGCACATCAACCCCACACTGCCGCTGGTCGAAGAACTCGTCCGCCGCGGCCACCGCGTGGACTACGCCACCAGCGCGGAACACGCCGAGGCGGTCACCCGGTCCGGGGCCCAC
The DNA here is from genome assembly GCF_039532155.1 of Streptomyces lunalinharesii. Lineage (NCBI taxonomy): Bacteria > Bacillati > Actinomycetota > Actinomycetes > Kitasatosporales > Streptomycetaceae > Streptomyces > Streptomyces lunalinharesii. The sequence continues at coordinate 392,481 of NZ_BAAARK010000006.1, read as the reverse complement.
TGGGTGGAGCTGCCGCCGCTCCCGCCGATCGACCGGCCCACCGAATTCGGCCCGGAGACCTTCGTCCGCTTCATGCGGCACCTCTTCGTCGGCATGCGCGCGGCCTACCCGGTGCTCCGGGACCACTGCGCCACCACGTCCGTGGACGCGATCTGCTACGACGCCATGAACTGGTCGGCCCGGGTGCTCGCCGAGGACCTGGACCTGCCGGCCGTCCGACTGGTCCCCAACTTCGCCTCGAACGAGACGTATTCGCTCTTCGCCCAGTTCATGAACGGCACCGACGGGGTGCACCCGGTCACCGCGGCCATCGGCGCCGACTGCGCGGAGTTCGCCGCGGAACACGGCGTCGCGCTCGACCCGGCGCACCTGCTGGACACCACCGAGAAGCGCAACCTGGTCTTCATACCGAGGGAGTTCCAGCCCGCCGGCGACTCCTTCGACGAGCGGTTCCACTTCATAGGCCCCTCGCTCGGCAGCCGCGCGGACGAACCGTGGTCGCCGCCGGACCCCGAGGCCCCGGTGCTGTTCGTCTCGCTGGGCACGGTCTTCAACGACCGTCCCGAGTTCTACCGCACCTGCATCGACGCGTTCGCCGACGAGCCCTACCACGTGGCGATGTCGGTGGGCGGGCTGGACCCGGCCGTCCTGGGGCCGATCCCGGCGTCGTTCGACGTCCGTGCGCGGTTCCCGCAGCCGGCAGTGCTCCAGCGGGCCAGCGCCTTCGTCTCGCACACTGGCATGAACTCCACGATGGAGGCCCTCTACTACGGCGTCGGCCTGATCGCCGTCCCGCAGATGCCCGAACAGGCCGCCAACGCCGGACGGGTACAGGAACTCGGGCTCGGCGAGCAGCTCGACGCGCGCACGGTGACCGCGGAGGCGCTGCGGGCCGCGGTGGCCAGGGTCGCGTCCGACGGCACGGTCCGCGCCAACCTCGACCGGATGCAGAAGGTCGTGCGGGAGAGCGGCGGCGCCGCGCGCGGCGCCGAGGTGATCGAGGAGTACCTGCGCTGAGCGGCCGGCCGGTCCCTCCCACGGCGGTGGGGCGGACCGGCCACCGTCTTCAGGAGCCGGGCGAGGAGGCCGGCGCGGCGTCCTTGAGCATGCCCGTGCGGAGCCGGCTCAACGTGCGGTTGAGCAGCCGGGAGACGTGCATCTGCGACACGCCGAGTTCGGCCCCGATCTGCGACTGGGTCATCTCCTGACCGAAGCGGAGCTCGATGATGCGCCGTTCGCGGGCGTCGAGTTGGCGCAGCAGCGGCGCGAGGGTGTGCAGGTCCTCGACGGTCTCCAGGGCCGGGTCGTGGGCGCCCAGCACCTCCGTCAGCGCGCGCCGCTGGTCGCCCGGGTCGGGGTCGGCCGGGGTGTCCAGGGAGTCCGCGGAATAGCCGTTGGCCGCGACGAGTCCCTCGATCACCTGCTCCTCCGACATCTTCAGGTGCGCCGCGAGTTCCGCGACGGTGGGGTCGCGGTCAAGCGCGGCGTGCAACTGCTCCTTGGCCCTGGCGAGTTCGGTGCGCAGCTCCTGCAACCGGCGCGGCACGTGCACGGCCCAGCCGGTGTCCCGGAAGAACCGCTTGATCTCACCGAGGATGTACGGGACGGCGAAGGTGGAGAACTCGACCTCGCGGGAGAGGTCGAAGCGGTCGATCGCCTTGATCAGCCCGATGGTGCCGACCTGGACGATGTCCTCCATGTCGTCGCCGCGATGGCGGTAGCGACGGGCGACGTAGCGCACCATCGACATGTTCATCTCGATCAGCGTGTTCCGGGCGTACTGGTACGCGTGGGTACCCTCGTCGAGCTCCTGCAGCCGGTCGAAGAACTGCCTGGAGAGTTCGCGGGCGTCCCGCGGCGCCACTGCGCGCGGCCGCCTGACCACCGGGAGACCGGCGTCGCGTGCCGTGGTCTGTGCCGGGTCCGCGGTGCCGTTCACGACGATGGTCATCACGTCTCCCTCCGTGCCCGACCCCCGCGGGCACCCAAGCCGGCGCTTACCCCGTCCGTGCCGAGGCATGCGTGTCGCGGAGGAATCCCGCCAGAACGGGGCCGGGCGCCGCGCAGGCCGGCCGGGGGACCTCAGGAGGACGCCGCCGGGCCCGGCAGAGAGGCGCTGGCCAGCGCGAACAGTGCCTCCTCGGGGGTGTCCCGGACCGGGATGCCGACACTGATCCCGGTCAGGTCGAGCAGCCGCCGGACGACCGGGGAAGCGGCGGCCAGTTGCACGCTTCCACCCACCTTCTTGGTGTCGTTGTGCACTCTGATGACGATGCCCAGCCCCGAGGAGTCCATGAACGGCACGTCCCGCAGGTCGAGCACGAGATGGCGCCGGCCGTGGGCGAGTTGGTTGGCGAGTTGGTGGTGCAGGGCGGTACCGGTGGCGGTGTCGAGCTCACCGCACACGGCCGCCACGGCCGTCCGCTCGTCGATGACGGTGACTTCCACGCTCAGCAGATCGGCATGCGACATGTGTCGGCTCCCTTGTCGTGGATCGACCCCGCGGTGGACCGACGGTGCGCCGGGCGGCTCGTTCGACCGGAAGGCGCAGGTCACCAGGGCAGACCCGGTCGTGCAGTCCGTCCGTGCCGGGCCCGGGGGGGCTCCGGCCGGGCGCGCCAGGCGTCGGCGGGCTCCGGGCGGACCTCGTTCTTGATCCGTGACGAGGGATCGCCTGCCCCGATGATCTCCGGCTATTCCTGGTGTCCGCGGAACGTGCGGGGGTGCGCCGTGGCGCTGCTCACCGCAGGCGCAGGGCGACGTGGATGCCCTTGCCGAACGCCGTCGAGGTGATCACGACGGACGTGGCGAGCTGGCCGACCAGCGACCAGCCGTAGCCGCCGATCCGGCCGTCCCGGGTGTCGGACGGCACGAACGGGCGGAGCGGGCTGGCGTCTTCGACGGTCACTTCGAGGCTGTCGTCGCTGATGCGGACGGTGAACCCGGTGACTCCGCCGGCGTGCCGCAGGGCGTTGGTGACCAGCTCCGAGGTGATCAACAAGGCGTCGGCCACCACGACGTCGTCGATCTGCAGGTGGCCGGCGCGCAGCAGGGCGAGCACGCGGTCACGCGCTTCGCCTGAGGTAGCGGGCAGTTCCGCGGTGAGAGCCACCGTTCACCTCCTTGGTGGTGCAGGGTCCGGCCTCGGGTGTGCGTCTACCCGCCGTGCTGCGATTCGTGCATCAGGGGGTCACTCTGCCACACGGCCCGGTCACGCCCGGGCCGTTCCCGCTCGACGACGACGGCGGCGTGGAGGCGGCGGCAGCGGGCGGGCCCGTCAGGTGGTCCGGCGTGCCAGTCACGGTCAGTAGCCGGTCGAGTGCGGGTGGGTGGCGAATCGGTCATGCGGGTTGAGGAATCCCACGAAGTGCGCGACGTCCTGCGCGGTGTGGTCCCGCTGCGCGTCGTCGTAGTCCAGCAGGGCCGGGAAACGGGTCCCCAGACCGGCCAGCACCGCCCGCACCAACCTTCGGGAACCCCCGGCGACCTGCGGGTACTCCTGGTCCGCCAGGTGTGGCGGGCCGTCGATCGCCTGGCAGTCCGCCGTCCGGCGGGTCAGGGGGCGTCGTCATGCGCCGTGCCCCTGGGCCGGGGTGCCGTCCGGCGCCGGGTGCGTGGCGCCCCGTGGCGCGGTGACGGTCACCACGGCCATGTCGTCGTGCTTGTTCGGCCCGACCCACTCGGTCGCCAGCATCTGGACCTGCTCCGCCACCGCCTCGGCGGGCATCCCCGCGCAGCGGGCGAGCGCCCGTCGCAGTCGTGCGTCGCCGAAGAGTTCGTCGCCCAGCGGCCCGCCCCTGGACTCGGTGATGCCGTCGGTGAACAGCACCAGGGACTCGCCGGGGGCGAGGGTGAGCGGGGCGGTCACCGCATCGATCTCCGGCAGCACGCCGACGAGGTTGCCGTGGGTCTCGACCTCCGCCACCCGGCCGTCGGCCCGGACGACCAACGGAGCGGGGTGCCCGGCGCACGTCACCCGCAGCTCCACCCGGTCCGCCCGGCGGCGTGCGGAGGCCACGACGAGCGTCGCGAACCGGGTGTGGTGGGAGCTGAGCAGGGCGCCGTTGAGCAGCCGGAGCATCCGCACGTGGTCCCCGGACAGCGGCAGCAGCGCGTGCAGGGTGTTGCGGATCTTGCCGGTGAGCACCGCGGCGTCCAGCCCCTTGCCGCAGACGTCGCCCAGCACCACCAGCGACTCGTCCTGCGACGCCGCGGCCGGATGGATGTCGTAGAAGTCGCCGCCGACGCGCTCGCCGTCCTTGGCCGCGCGGTAGCGGGCCGCGAACTCGACGCCGCCGACCCGACCGACGCGCGGCGGCAGCAGGTCGCGCATCAACGTCTCGGTGATCTGCGCCTGTTCCGCGTAGAGCCGGGCCGCGGACATCGCCGCCCCGGCCCGGGCCGCGAAGAGCCGCGCGAAGGACTCCTCGCTCTCGCTGAACGCGGCGTGGTGGGCCCGCCGCAGCAGCACCAGCGCACCGGCCGGCACGTCGTGGCCGGGCAGCGGGGTGACGACCATCGCCCCCACGGGGCCGAAGCCCTCGGGCACCAGCCACTCCGGGGCCGCCGCAGGATCGATCCGGCGGGACGGCACCGGCGGGAACCCGCGCAGCGCCTCGGCCAGGCCGGGCACCGACTCCGGTGCGACACCGGCCAGTTGGCGGCTGCATGCCCCGGTGCCGTCGGCGGACACCACCGACAGCACCCGGCCGCGCGGGGGAGCGACGACGACGGCCGCGTCCGCGAGACGGGCGGCCGCCAACCGGCCGGCGACCTCCATGCAGCGGTCCAAGTTCAGTGACGACAGCAGTTCGTCGGAGGCCCGGGCCAGGAACGCGGTCCGGTTGCGCTCCTGGAGCAGGCGCCGCTCGGCCAGCCGGACGTCGGTGTCGTCGGTCAGCCACCACACCACCTCGCCGTCGGGCAGGCGGGTCGCATGGGCCTCGAAGCTGCGGCCGGCCACCTCGCCGCGCGGCGGCGGCGCTGGCGGTGCGGGTGCCGCGGACAGCCGGTCGTGGGCCAGCAGGAGCCAGCCGGGCAGCACCTCGCGCAGTGCGCTGCCCTCGACGGCGTCGGGCACCAGCAGGCCGAACGCCTCGTTGGCCCGACGCACCGTTCCCACGGGGTCGACCACGAGGACCGGGTAGGGCGCAGCGTGCAGCGCGGCGTCGCTCCAGGCGTTGTCGGCCGGGCGGTTTGCGGAGTTCACCACGTGTCGGGCCCCGGGGCCGCCCGGAGCCGCTCACCTTTCCTGGTCGGGCCGGCGGGGGACTTGAGCCCACCCTTCCACCGCCCCGCTTCCCCGCGCAATCCGCCCCCGGCCAATTCCCCCGCGCCGCTCCGGGGCCCGCTCACCGGGTCGTTCGCCCGCCCGCCGGGGGCCGGCCGACGCTCTCCGGCCACGGCGGGACGGACGCGTCACGTGCCCGCTCATTTCGGCCGGACCCGTGATCTCCGGCAGTCCTTCGACCACCATCCGTGACATCCTGTCGCCCATGCACGCATCCACACCGGCCGTGGTCACGCACGCAGTTGAGGATCAGGTGTTCGTCATCCGCGTCACCGGCTCCCTCGACCACGAGAGTGCCGCCCTCCTGGAAGAGGCGTGTGCGGTGGCGGAGTCGCACGCGGCCCGAAGGACGGTGGTCGACCTGTCCCGCACCGACTTCGCGGACTCCACCGTGCTCCACGTCCTGCTCGGCGCGCAACGGGCCCACCACCGCCGGCAGCGCAGGCTCCTGGTGGCCGGTCCCTTCCAGCCGGTGGTGCGCCGCCTCTTCGAGGTCACCGGCACCACCGACTACTTCACCCTCGTCGACAACGTGCCGACCGCCGTGCGGGAGTGACCCCCGCGGGCCGCGCAGGCCCACGGCCGCCGGCGGGCGCGTCCCCCGCAGTCACTGGTCCGCGCAGGCATCCAGGCGCCGGGCCAGTGCGCGCACGAGACCGCGCAGTTCCGCGGGGTGCTCGATGACGAACGGGCGGTCCAGCGCGGCCAGTACGGGCGGAATCCAGTCCAGTCGCTCGACGCGCATCCGGACCCGCACCCAACCGTCCAGGTCCGTTTCGGGTGTTCCGTCGCGTTCGGCCGGTTCCGCGGCGTCGGTCCCCTCCGCTGCGGGGATCGGGGACACCGTCGCGAGGTCGGCCGGGAGGTGCCTGCGGAGGTGCGGAACGTCGGCGCGCACGCGCAGCGACACCTCGTGGGCCCAGGGCGTGCGGGCGAGGCCGTCCAGCACCCGCGCCACCGGATCGAACGTCGCCGGGACGACGAACGAGCCGGACCGCACGCGCAGGGCGACGATCCGGTCCAGCCGGAAGCTCCGCACGTCCCCGTCGCCGTCCGTGTCGCCGGCGGCCGGGTCCGCGCCGGCCAGGTACCAACGCCCGGCATGTGCGACGAGCCCGTAGGGCAGGACGGTGCGTTCGGTGCGGCGGCCGTTGCGATCGACGTAGCTGAGCGCCACCGGCCGTTGCTGGTGCGTGGCCTCCGCCAGGCCGAGCAGCACGGCCGCGTCCGGGGCGGTGCCTGTGCGGGGCGGTGCGGTGACGTCGGCCGTCTCCAACAGCGCTGCCAGGCGGCGGGCCAGGGGTTTGGGCAGCACGCGCCGCAGTTTCGCCGCGGCGCTCTCGCCCGCCGCGGCCGACGTGGTGACGAGCCCGGCCGACTGTGCGGCCAGGAGGCCGAGCACGACGGCCAGCGCCTCCTCCTCGGTGAGCATCAGCGGCGGCATCCGGTAGCCGGGGGCGAGTCGGTAGCCGCCGTACCGGCCGCGGACCGAGTCGACGGGCACGTCGAGGTCCCATAGGTGGCCCACGTAGCGGCGGACGGTGCGTTCGTCGACCGCCAGGCGGGCGGCGAGGTCGGGGACGGTGTGGAGGCCGCCGCCCTGGAGGATCTCCAGCAGGGCGAGGACCCGGGTGGTCGTGGTAGTCACCGGACAAGTCTGCCGCCCATACCGGGCGGATCCTGTCCGCTATTGGTTCTAACGTTCGGATGTCCGTTCGCCGCGTCCGGCGTCGCCTCTCCCTGGGAGTCCTCCGTGAACCTCGTCTCGATCCGCATGATCACCCACGACGTGGCCCGTCTCGTCGCGTTCTACGAAGGGGTCACCGCCGTCCCGGCGAGGTGGTCCACCCCTGATTTCGCCGAGCTCGTGACGGAGGCGTGCACGCTGGCGATCGCCAGCGAGCGCACCGTGGCGCTGTTCGGCGCGGACTCCGCCCGCCCGGCCGCCAACCACACCGTGATCACCGAATTCCGCGTCGCCGACGTCGACGCCGAGTACGCGCGCCTGACGTCGCTCGACTGCGCGTTCGTCCAGCGGCCGACGACCATGCCGTGGGGCAACCGCTCCCTCCTCTTCCGGGACCCCGACGGGAATCTGATCAACTTCTTCACGCCGGTCACCCCCGACGCCGTGCGACGGCAGGAGCGCTAGCAGCCCGTCCGGCTCTCAAGTCCCCTTGCTGAACAGTCGGTTGAGGTACTGGTCGATGGCGGTCAGGGCCTCTCGGGGCTCGATCACGCCCAGTTCGACGAGCGGCGTCAGGCCGGTGAGTGCCAGGAGCAGGTGGGTCTCGGTCGCCGGGTCGCGGTCGGGGCTGAGGTGGCCGTCGGCGACGGCTTGGCGGACGATCCGCTCGACGAGGTCGCGGCCGTGCGCCAACCCGTCGCGCGCCCGGGCGTGGAGGTTCGCGTCGTGCAGTGCCTCCAGGACGTAGGCGGCGCTCATCCGGCTCGTCGTACGGGCGTCGGGGTGGAGCGGGAGCAGCTCCGTGAGCATCACGCGGAGCAGGTCACGGGGGTGTGGCGGGTCGCCGAGTGCGCTGACGCCTTCGGCGACGCGCAGTGACGTCTGCGCGGACGCGAAGTCCACGGCGAAGACCAACATCTCTTCTCGGGTGGCGAAGTAGTGCTGCACCGCGCCGTGGGAGATGCCCGCTTCCTGGGCCACTTCGCGGACGCTCGCCTGCGCGATGCCGCGCTGTTCCACTACGCGCCAGAGCGCTCGGGCGATCGTCTCGCGGCGTTCGCGGTGATCCACCTGCTTGGGCACGGTCGGCCTCCCTTTTCTCGTACGGTTGACATATTACGGCTGACCGGAAAACGCTGGGAATCCGTTCGAGGGGGAGGTACGGCAGGTCCGAACGACCGTGAGCACGGATCGCGGAGGGCCTCGTCGAGGGGCGCTGGCGGGGAGGGCGCGCGGTGTTCCGCGGCATCCGCTACGCGCAGCCGCCGGTCGGGCCGCTGCGCTTCCAGGCACCCGCCCCGGTCGAGGGGGTGCCGGGATAGCTGTGCACCCGCGCGCTGGCGGAAGAGGTCACCGCCGCGCTCGCCGGCCGGGTCGGTGCGGCACCTGACGCCGAAGCCCTGTCCGGCGTCGACCCCGCGCGCCTGGCCGGCGAGCTCACCACCCTGGGGGCCGCCCTGCCCGGCCGCCGCAAGAGGTGGGGCCGGCTCGCGCAGACCGGTGTCGCCGTGTGCCCGGTCCTCGACGGCGAGGTGCTCACCGCATCGCCCTGGCAGGCGCTGGCCGGCGGTCGTGCCAGCGGAACCGAACTCCTCGTCGGCCACACCCGCGACGAATTCCGGCTGTTCAGCGTCATGACGGGACGGCTGGGCAGCTTCACCGAGGACGAGGTCCGGACGGCCCTGGAGCTGTTCGCCCCGACACCGGGCGGGGCCGACGCCTACCGTGCCGCCTACCCGCGGGCCAACCCTGAGGAGCTGCTCGAACTGGTCTACTCCGACGCCCTCCTCCGGATGCCCTCGCTGCACCTGGCCCAGGCGAACCAAGCGGCCGGCGGCACGTCGTTCCTCTTCGCGCTGCACCTGGCGGCTCCGGCGTCCGGCGGCGTTCTGGGCGCCTGTCACAGCCTCGACGTCCCCCTGGCGTTCGGCACGGCGCCGGCCGGTCGCCGAAGAGGAAGAGCCGTCGCGCCGGATCTGGGAGCGGCACGACCCGGCCCCCTTCGACCTCCCGTAGACCGGGATCCGGTCCGGCGCGGCCCGCTGATCCAGTGATCGTCGCCCTCGTCCCGCGCGCCACCCGGGCGGGCTTCCCGCGTCTCCAGGCCACGCCTCGAAGCCGCTCATCAGGTGATTCGCGGTCCCGTACCGGGCGATCCCGGGTGCGGGTGGACAGGCTTTTGGTGTCTTGGTCGATCACGAAGGGACTCACTCATGTTCAATCCCTCTCGCCTCGCCGCCGCCGCGCTGCTGGCCGTGCTGCCCGCCGTGGGGCTCGCGGCGGCGGCCGTCCCGGCCCACGCCGCCCCGCCGGTTCCCGCCCAGCAGCCCGCCGACGGTCCGGATGACGGCCCCGAGGACGGCATGTTCGGGGGTTCGGGAAGCCTGGGCGGCCTGCCCGGCATGGAGGACCGGTTCTCCGGTGGCGCCGGCAACGGCGGCAGGGCGACGGACGGCTTCGGTACCGGCAGCGGATCGATGGGCGGCCTGGGCAAAAGCAGCGGACTGATGGGCGGACTCGGCTGACGCACCCCTCGATCGGTCGTCGACGCAACGGCGGCGGGTCGACGGCCGTGCGAGCGGCGCGCGCGGGAAGGGCGCGCCGTCGCCCGGCCCCGGGATGCGGCGGAGGGGCCGGTCGGCGGACGACGCCGGCCGGCCCTTCGGCGTTCCCGCGCGGCTGACGCACCGCTCCACCCCGCCCCCCCGATCGGCCTTCGGATGTTCAGTCCCCACTCGTCCAAGACATCGCTTCGCCGTGCCGTCTTGCTCGGCTGAGCAAACCCCGCTACCGTCTTGCTCATGCAAGCAAAGAACAGCACGGGTAAGCAAAAGGCGGGGAGCGAGGCCCGCTCTTCGTTCACGGAGACGGGGCGCCGTGCTCAGATCGTCGCCGCGGCGATCGACGTCATCGCCGAGGTCGGGTACCACCGGGCGTCGTTCGCGAAGATCGCGGAGCGTGCCGGGCTGAGCAGCACGGGGATGATCTCCTACCACTTCGACGGGCGGGGCGACCTGATGCGCGAGGTCGTCGCCGAGGTGATGCGGGTGGCGGAGGGGTACGTCCGGCCCCGCATCGAGGCCCACGAGAGCTACGCAGGCCGGTTGCGCGCCTCCATCGAAGGCAACCTCGACCTGTTCGCCGAGTACCCGAACCACCTCTCGGCGATCACCGAAATCCTCTCCAACCTCCGCGGCGGCGACCCCGGCATGGTCGCCTTCCTGGAGACGGCGGAGGCGAACCTCGCCGTCCAGGTGGAGCAGATCCGCAAGGCACAACGCGCCGGCGAATTCTGCGACTTCGACCCCTGGGTGATGATGCGGGCGATCCGCGCCGCCATCGACGACGTGGTGCGCCGCGCCTCCCACGAGCCCGCCCTCGACGTGCGGGCCGCCGGCCGGGAACTGGCCGACCTGTTCGACCGCGCCACCAGAAGCACGTCATGACCACGATGCACCAGGGGGAACGCACCATGTCGACGCACTCGGCACCACGGACCACAACGGACCCGGCCGTCGCGGCCGACTCCCGACGCCGCACCAGGGCACTGCGCCGCCGGCTCGCCGCCCAGTTGCTCTTCGAGCTGGCCCTCCCGCTCGGGTCCTACTACGGGCTGCGCGCGATCGGCCTCGGCCAGTGGCTCTCGATGGTCGTCGGCAGCCTGTTGCTGCTGCCGTGGATCGTCTACGGCATCGTGCGGCAGCGCCGGGTGGAGGCCATGGCGGTGTTCACGCTGAGCCTGGTGGTCGTCGGCACGCTGCTGTCCCTGATATCCGGCAGCCCGCGGGTCCTGCTGGTCCGGGACAGTTGGGTGACCGCCGCGATCGGGTTCTGGGTGCTCGGCACGCTGCTCACCCGCCGGCCGTTCATCATGACCGCCTCGCGCGGCATCGTCATCGCCAAGGTCGGCGAGGCCGGCCTGGTCGCATGGGAGGCGCGGTGGGACGCGGAGCCGGTGTTCCGTCACCACCTGCGGCTGGTCACGGCGGTGTGGGGCGCGGTCTTCCTGCTGGACGCGGCCTTGCGGGTGGTGCTGGCGTACACGATCCCGGTGGACGCCTTCGCGCTCACCAGCACCCTGCTCTGGCTGGCGATGCTCGGCGGACTGTTCACGTGGCACAACTGGTACATCACCCGGCACGGCATGAAGCTGTAGGGGGAGCCGTGGACACCGAGTTCGAGGTGCTGATCGCGGGGGCGGGCCCGACCGGCCTGCTGCTCGCCAACGAACTGGGCCTGGCCGGGGTGCGGGCCGCCGTCGTGGAACGGCTGCCCTGCCGCACGGGCTGGTCCAAGGCGCTCAACCTCCAGCCGCGCACCGCGGAAGTGCTGCACTGTCGGGGCTGGTTGGCGCCGGTCCTGGACCGTGCGCTGACGCTCCTGCCCGTCGGGCACTTCGCCGGGCTGCCGCTCGACTACGGCGCGCTGGACACCGCGTTCCCCCACCAGGTCGGTATCCCACAAGCCAGGGTCGAGGAGTTCCTGGAGGATCACCTTGCCGGGTACGGCGTTCCGGTGCTGCGGGGCCGGGAGCTGATGTCGTTCCGGCCGGACGCGGACGGCGTCACCGTCACCCTGCGCGGGCCCGACGACGCCGAACGCACCCTGAGGGCAACGTACTTGGTGGGTGCGGACGGCGGGCGCAGCACGGTCCGTCGCGCCCTGGGCGTGCCGTTCCCGGGGCGGGACGCGCGGGTCGGCATGGCCGTCGCCGACATCGAACTCCAGCAAATGGAAGGGGAGTTGGATGCTGCGGGGGGCTCCTGGCGGCTCCCCGACCTCAGCCCGGACCCGGCCGGGAGCGCCTTCCTGCTCCCGCTCGGCGACGGGGTGCACCGACTGTTCCTCGGCGGCCCGGAACAGCAGGGCGTCGACCGCGACGCCCCGGTCACCGAGGACGAGGTGCGCACGGCGCTGGCCCGCTGCCCGGGACCACCGCGCACACTGCGCGCCGTCCGGTGGGCGTCCCGCTTCACCGACGTCTCCCGGCAGGCCGAACGGTACGTCGACGGCCGGGTGGTGCTGGCCGGCGACGCCGCCCACGTCCACGCCCCCGCCGGCGGGCAGGGCCTCAACCTCGGCATGCAGGACGCGTTCAACCTCGGCTGGAAGCTGGCCGCGGTGGTCCGCGGGTGGGCCCCGGACGGACTGCTGGCGACGTATCACGCCGAACGGCACCCGGTCGGCGCCCGTGTGCTGGCCAACACCCGCGCGCAGATGGCGCTGACCCTGCCCGACCCGGACGCCGTGGCGGTGCGGGAACTCCTCGCCGACCTGCTGGCGGCGCCGGAGGCCAACCGGCACGTCGCAGCCATGATCGCCGGGACCGACATCCGCTACCCGATGCCGGGCGCACCGGACCACCCGCTGCTGGGGGCGCGGGCCCCCGGCGTCCGACTCGACGCCGGCCGTGGACTCCTCCTGGCCGACGTCGGGACGCCGGTCGCCGTCGCGGCGGACGGGTGGCGCGACCGGGTCGACCGGAGCGACGCGCTCGACCCCCTCGACCGCTGCGACCGTCTCGGCCGCGGAGCCGCGACCGACGGCGCCGGGGCGTTGCTGGTCCGCCCGGACGGCTACGTCTGCTGGGCCGGCCGGGGCGACGACGCGGACGAGGCGCGCGCCGCCCTCGCCCGTTGGTTCGGCGCGCCCCGGGCCCCGGTCACCCGCCGTGGCGACTCCCGCCGCACGACCGCCCCACCGAGCTGACGGGGCGCGCGACCAGGGGCCCGCGACCAGGCAGGCGGGCCGGGCCGACCGGCCTCAGTGCCGGTGCGCCAGGCCGTTGCGGGTGTCGCCGGTCTCCGTACCGAGGCCCTGCGAGTCGGGGAGACGGGCCAGGCGGCCGTCCAGTTCCTGCGGCCACTGCGCACCGACCTCGGCGTCCATCGTCGCCAGTCGGGCGCGCAGCGGCGCGACCTGTTCGGGGGTGCACACCTCGGCCGCGGTGGCGTAGAGGGCCCGCAGTCGCCGCTGCACCTGCATCGACGCGCTGCCGAAGTGCCGGATCTCGTCGGTGGCGATGCAGACGTAGTCGGTCCAGGAGCGGGTGCGGTGCCGGAACGCGGTGGGTGCGGCGGCCCGACGGCCGGCGATCCTGGGGGCGATCATCACCAACAGGTCCTCGATGTGGTCCAGGCACTGCACGGCCCGCCCGGGGTCGTTGACGGCCGGGGACAGTGCCTTGAGCGCGATGTCGACGAACGCGCGCAGCGCCCCGGCCGGGTCGGTGCCCGCGCTGTAGGTGGTGCCGAACAACAGGTGGCGCGTCAGGTCCCGCCGGACCCACGGTCGTGCCCCCGGACGGACCAGGAACAGCGGCGCCTCCTGTGCGACGAAGTCCCCGACGACCGGGACGAGTTGGATGCGCGCGCCGGTGCGTCGGGCGAGACGCTCCAGGCCGTGGTCGTCGTAGGCGATGAGGGTCTGGCCGCGCCGGGGCGGGGTCCCGAGCCGGATCACCACCGGCTCGGCGGTGTCCGGCGCGGGCGCGGGCTCGACGGTGTCGTCCGCGGGCCCGGTGGCGCGCCCGCCGTTCGGGTGCGTGCGGTCCACGGCCCGGCGCCCCTCGGTGGCCAGGTAACGCAGCAACAGGCCCGAGTTCAACACCGTCGTCACCCGCCCGACCAGCGCGAAGAACAGTGCGGCGCACACCACGGCGAGCAGGATCGCGAAGAACATCGAGATCACCGGCCGGTAGTCCTCCTGGCTGACGGCGAGCCGTACCGAGATCATCAACGTGTAGACGAAGGTCGCCATGAACGTGCCCATCGCCCAGCGCATCACGGCGTCCTGACCGAGGATCGGCACCACGCGCACCGACAACTGCGAGGCGCCGAACTGCATGGCCAGCGTGAGCGCCGTGAACACCAGGCCGGTCAGGGTGATCATGCCGCCCGCGACGGCGGAGAGCAGTGTGGCCATCGAGCCGCTGTCCAAGTGGGCGAAGAAGCTCTCGCCGAGCTCGTCCCCGTAGTAGGTGACCTCGCGGTCGATCAGCGGGAACAGCCAGGACAGGAACAGGCCGGCCCCCAGCAGGGTGACTGGCAACGGCCAGAACCGCGGAGCACGCAGCCTGTGGCGCGTGAGGTACCACTTCCAGCGACCTCGGGTCATGCGGCAAATGTACCGATATGAAGTGGATCGGCGGTTACGTCTTCGTCGAGGGCATGTTCTCCGACGAGGACGACTCCTGCGGCCTCTCCCACCACGCGGTCGTCACCGTGCGCCGGCGCAGGACCGCCGGCGGCACCGGAGCCACGGTCTGAGGACCCGCGTGCCGGGCCTCGGAACCCGTCCGTGGGACCTGCGCCACCGCCTCGGCGCGGGGATCACCCGCCCTGTTACGTTCGGGCGGTGACGGAGTACGAAGCGGCCGCGGCGCGCGGCAAGGGGTATCTGCTCGACAACCGGCAGGTCGAGGCCGGCGAGCGGTTCGCGGCGCTGGCCGAGTTGTTCGACCCGGTGACGTTCCGGCGCCTGCGGGCCCTGGGGATCGCGGACGGCTGGAACTGCTGGGAGGTGGGGGCGGGCGGCCCGAGCGTGCCCGGCTGGCTGGCCGAGCGGGTCGGGGCGAAGGGCCGGGTCCTGGCCACCGACCTGGACACGTCGTGGATGCCGGCCACCGACGCGCCGTACGAGGTGGTGCGGCACGACGTGGGCGCCGACGAGCCGCCGCAGGGCCCCTTCGACCTGGTGCACGCCCGGCTCGTCCTGGTGCACGTGCCGCAGCGCGAGGCCGCGCTGCGGGCCATGGTGCGGGCCCTGCGCCCGGGCGGCTGGCTGCTGGTGGAGGACGCCGATCCGGCACTCCAGCCACTGGCCTGCCCCGACGAGTACGGCCCCGAGCAGGAGCTCGCGAACCGGATCCGACGCGGGTTCCGCACGCTGCTCGCCGAGCGGGGCGCCCAACTCGCCTTCGGCCGGACGTTGCCCCGACTGCTGCGCACCGCGGGGCTGCTCGACGTCGAGGCCGACGCGTACTTCCCGATCACTTCGCCGGTCGGGAGCGCGTTGGAGGCCGCGACCGTACGGCAGATCCGCGACCGGCTGATCGCGGGCGGGCTGGCGACGGCCGAGGAGATCGAGGAGCACCTGGCGAACATCGGCGCCGGCCACCTCGACACCGCGACGGCACCGTTGATCTCCGCTTGGGGCCGTAAGCCCTAGCCGGCGCCGTGACCGCAGAGGTTTGCCGGTTCGGATGTCCTACAGGTTGTTCAGGTAGAAGCTGGTGAGTCGTTCGATGGCAGCGTCGACGTACTCGGGCTCGGCGTACCACTCGTAGTGGCCGGCGCCGTCGATCATCATGAGGTCGACGGGATGGCGGGCCATCTTCCACAGTTCAGCCGTTCCACGGCTCCCACACGGCCTGCTCGTCGGGAGTGGGCGGCGGCCCCCACACCAGCATCCCGTCGATCAACCCCGGCTGGTAGCCCGGGAACAGCTTCGGATACTCCAGCCTGTCGGCCGTCTCCTCCAGGAACACGGTCAGCGACTCGTCCACGACCGTGCGCTCACCCGTCTCGTCCCAGCCCCCGGTTTCGCCCGTCTCGCCATCGACGAACCTGCCGTAGCTCAGGTCCGTGACGCTCCACGAGCAGAAGGGAATCCAGGACGGCCTCCACAGCGGCATCCCCTCTTCCTCGCCGAACTGCTGCTCCTGCCGACGCCGGCTGTTCATGTGTCCCTGGTACGACCTCGCCACCGCATCGAGGTCCATCAGGGCCCAGCCGTAATCCGGAAACAGTCCTGCCCCGCGCACATCGAGGCTCCCCGCGCACTGGCGCCACAGTGCTCGCAGCGATACCGGGACCCGCACGCCGAGTTCCTCCTCCAGCGCGACCAGCTCGCTTTCCGGAGCACCGGGCCTGAGCGCGGCGTGCGTGGCGGGGGCGTTGTGACGCAGCCACGTTTCGATGCGCTGCCATGCTTCGGTCGTCTCCCGTGCCTGCACGGCATCCGCGAGCGGCCCCCGGTTTCGGCCGGCGGGCTCGGGCTCCGTCGTCCGCACCGGCGCGCTGGTCAGTACGTCCACCCTGCGTACCTCCACCGCGCCCGCGCCCAGCGCCGGCGGGCCGTAGGCATAGTGCACATCCAGCGCCGGGCAGTCGTCGAAGGTCTCGCCGTCGACGTGGACCACGTACATCGACGGGTCCCATCCCGGATTACCCACCAACGGATCATCCGCCAGCTGGGCGCACAGTGCCTTCAGCGCATACGCGACGCCGGGCCCCAGCCGCGTGCACTGATCCCGTATGTCGTCCGGCACCTCAACCGCCATGGCCACGTCCCCCTCGTCTTCTTCCGCACCCCATCGATGGCGAGGTCAGATTGTCACCAAAGCCGCGGTGACGCGAGCGGTTGACGTGTCGCGGCGCGCGCGTTCACGTGCGTGGTGTGAGACGGATCAGGGCCGCCGACACCAGCGCGAGGACGCCGCACACGCCCCACAGCAACAAGTAGGCGTTCAGTGACGGCAGTTGTGTGGAACGGGTCAGCAGGCTGCTGAAGACCGCGGCCGCCGCGGCACCGGCGATGCTGCCGCCGGCCGTCTTGAGGTTGTAGTAGACGGCGGTCGAGGCCGCCGCCCGGTCGCGCGGGCTGCCCTCGGTGATGACCGTCGGCAGTCCGCTGACCGCGAGGCCGATGCCCGCGCCCGCGAGCATCTGCCCGGCGTACCAGGTCGCCATGACGGCGTGCCCCGCGATCTCCACCGCGAAGCCGGCGGCCACCAGGAGGAACGCCAGGGTGAGCATGGCGCGGTAGCCCAACACCCGGCCCACGGCGGCCGAGGCGCCGGCGGTCAGGAAGCTGATCAGGGCCGGGACGGCGATCCACAGGCCGATCTGCCAGTGCGGCAACCCGAAGCCGTACCCGGCCTCTTCGGGAGCGGCGTCGAGGAAGGCGACCGTGATGCCCTGGCCGCCCAGGACCACGACGCCCGCGGCGAAACCGCAGGCGAACGCCGGCGAGATGGCGCGGCTCGCCATGGCCCGGACGTCGACCAGCGGTTCACGGCTGCGCAGCGAGGAACGCACCCACAGGGCCAGGGTCACCGGTGCGAGCAGTAGTCCGCCGAGGACCAGTGGGGAGAGCCAACCCCGTTCGGTTCCCTGGGACACCGAGCCGAGCAGCAGGGTGAGGCCCAGGCCGAGCAGTACGGCGCCCGTCCAGTCCATCCGTCCGCCCGCCAGCCGCAGCGTCTCCGCGATCCGCGGGGTGAAGGCCAGTGCGAAGCCCGCGGCGGCCAGCACCGCCAGGTACCACAGCACCGTGCGGCCGCCACCGGTAACGGACGCCAGGGGCCCCGCCGTCGCCGTACCGGCCGTCGCCCCCAGGATGAGGGCCGCGGCGAGGAGACTGATCGCGCGACGGCTGCCCGCGGTGTCCAGGCGGTCCCGCACCAGTCCGACGGAGAGCGGGAGCAGGGAGCTGAGCGGGCCGAGCAGGAGACGGCCGGCGAGGAACAGCTCCAGCGTCGGCGCCACGGCGCACAGCAGCGAGCCGACGGTGACGGTCCCGAGCGCGATCCGCAACATGCGGCGGTGGCCGTGCAGATCGCCCAGGCGTCCGAAGGCCGGTACGCACACGGCGGCGGAGAGGAACTGCGCCGCGGTGATCCACATGGCCGGGCCGGTGCCGATGTGCAACGTGTCGCGGATGACGGGCAACAGGGACACGACACTGCCCTGGAGGAACCCGTCGAGGAGGACGAAGACGAGGAGGGGGCCGATGAGGGCCGAGGGAACGGACACGGACACACTGGGGGCAACAACCGTGCTCATGGCACTCCAGGGCAGTTCACAACCGACGGTCGCGGCGGACCGGTCCGCGGCGACGAAGGCATTGCCGGCGCCGTGCCGGCGAAACCCGACCACCCCACAACATCGCCTTCCCGGGCGACGCGATTGCGCTGTGTGAGGGACGGCCCTGTGCCTTCGGGCCCCCGTTCGGCACGTTGACCGTTGGGCCGACCGGAGTTCGCGTGCGTTTCCCCGCGGGACCCGCCGTTGCCGGCCGTCGCGCCGGGCGTCGAGGGCCGTTGCGGTGCGGGCCCGGCGATGCGCGCGCCGCGCTCCCGGGATGGCCGCCTATGATCCGTTTTCGGATACGGATACGGACGCGGACGCGGGCACGGGTTGGCGGGTTTCGGGATCGGGGATGCGGATGGGCCCTTCCTCCACGCGGTGGCCCCGGTACGTCTCGTTCCTGCCGACCGCCATGATCGTCGGCGGGATCCTCTGGAACCTCCTGTCGCCACGCGAGTACTGGGGCGACTACCTGCTGGTCGCCGCCGTGACGGTGGCCGGAGCACTGCTCTCGTTGCGGCACACGATCGTGGCGGCGGTGGCCGTCGTGGTGGTCGAGGCGGCGCTGCTGTTCGCCGGCGGATACCTCGGCAACGTCACCGCAACGGCGATCGAACTGGCCAACCTGGCGTTCACCGGCCTCATCGCCGTCGGGGTGAACCGGGTGGTCGCGCGGCACGGACGCCGCCTGGCGACCGTCCGGTCCGTGGCGGAGGCTGCCCAATGGGCCGTGCTGCCTCCGCCGCCAGCGCGGGTCGGCCCGTTGGCCGTCGCCGCGCTCTACAAGGCCGCACAGATCGAGGCGCTGATCGGTGGTGACGCCTACGCCGTGCAGGACACCCCCTACGGCACCAGGCTGCTGATCGCCGACGTGCGCGGCAAGGGCATGGGCGCGGTCGGGGTGGTGGCCGTACTGATCGGCGCGTTCCGGGTGGAGGCGGACCAGGCGCCCGACCTCGCGGAGTTGGCCCGCCAACTGGAGCGCGCCCTGCTCAAGGAGGGCGCGCGGCGGGAGGAGGAGATCCAGTTGGAGGGGTTCGTCACGGCGCTGCTCGGCGAGATCCCTCCGGACGCCGACGAGGTGCGGCTGTTGAACTGCGGCCATCCCGCCCCGTACCTCCTCGACGGCGGATCCGTCGCCACGTTGGAGCCCGGCGAACCGGGCCACCCCCTGGGCATGAGCGGCCTCGGCGTGCCCCAGGCCGCCCCGGAGACCTGGCCGCTGCCGCCGGGCAGCACCCTGCTGCTGGTGACCGACGGGGTCACGGAGGCCCGGGACCGTACCGGGGCCTTCTACGAACCGGCCGATCGGCTCCGCGGCCGGGGCCCGTTCCGGCAACCGCACCAAGTGATCGACACCCTGGTGCGCGACGTCGAGCGCTGGACCGGCGGCCCCCGCGACGACGACATGGCGATCCTGGCCCTCACCCGGACCACCGGCGGCCCGACCGGTCGCTGAGCGCGCCCGTACCGGACCGCACGCCCGCGATCTGCGGTCGACGCCGACGAACTTTCCTGGGACGCCGACGGGGTGGGTACGGGGGGCCGCGACGGAAGGCCGCTACACGGGCGGTCGCCGGGCGGTCAGGACCGGGCCTGCTCGACGCGGGCGCGCAGAGTGGCGGCGAACTCCTCGGCGCGGGAGAGCTGCACCCGTAGGTCCTCGATCTTGTGGGCGGCCGCGGCCTCGTAGGCGCGGACGCGCTCCAGCAGCGCCTCGCGCTCGCCCCGTTCCGCACCGGTGGGAGTGCCCCGGGCGTCGAGCCGGTCGGTGACCTCCAACAGGTCCCGCATCTCGTCGAGGGTGAAGCCGAGCGGCTTCATGCGGCGGATGACCATGAGGCGGGCGACGTCGGTCTCGGTGTAGAGGCGGAAGCCGCCCTGCGAGCGGGCCGAGGGGATGACCAGGCCGGTCTCCTCGTAGTGGCGGATGGTGCGCAGGGACAGTTCGGTCCGTGCGGAGACCTCGCCGATCTGCATGTGCTCGCTGCTCACGTGGGGCCCTCTCGCGGCTGTGCGGTGGCCGGGAGGCCGCCTTCCATCCCTACCCTAACGTTAGGGTAGAGTTCCGCTCCGGAAGAGGGCCCGGTGCCCTCTCTTCTCGTGCGGTCGGCATCCGGTGCCGTCCGCCCCGCCGGGACCGACGTCGCTCCCGGCGCACGTCATCGAGCCCGTAGGAGCGCGCACGTGTCCATGGTGCCCGGCGCCGCTGCCTGCCCGCCGTGACCGACGGCCGTTCGTAACGGGCGCCTCCCGGGCCACCGGCCCCGACGCCCGGCGCCGCCGCGCCCCGAGGCATCCCGCCTGCGTGCTGGTTCCGCCGCAGGCCCCGCACGGGTCGTCCGGATCCGCTGCGCCTCTTCCCGCACGCCCGCCCGGGCGTGCCCGAGCATGACGGGTAGTCCTCCTTGTCCTCCACCGCACCGTCCCCGGACGCGCGCCGGGGCCCGCACCTGCGCCGGCCGTCCTGGGCGTCCCCGAAGGTCTTCCGCACGGAGGTCCTGGCCGGCCTGGTCGTCGGTCTGGCGCTGATCCCCGAGGCGATCTCCTTCTCCGTGATCGCGGGTGTCGATCCGACGGTGGGGCTGTTCGCGGCCTGCACCATGGCCATGGTGATCGCCTTCGTCGGCGGGCGCCCCGCCATGATCTCGGCCGCCACCGGCGCCGTCGCGCTGGTCGTCGCGCCCGTCGTCCGCCAGCACGGCCTCAACTACCTGATAGCCACCGTGATTCTCGCCGGCGTCTGCCAGATCGTCCTCGGCGCGCTGGGAGTGGCGAGACTGATGCGGTTCGTGCCGCGTCCGGTGATGGTCGGCTTCGTCAACGCGCTGGGCATCCTGCTGTTCGCGGCGCAGCTCCCCAATCTCCGTGACGTGCCGTGGCCGGTGTACCCGCTGGTCGCCGCGGGCCTGCTGATGATGGTGTTCTTCCCGCGGCTCACCAGGGCGGTGCCCGCGCCGCTGGTGTCGATCGTGGTCCTGACCGTCGTCACGGTCGCGGCCGGGATCGCCGTGCCGACCGTCGGGGACAAGGGCAAGCTGCCCTCGTCGCTGCCGGTGCCCGGCCTGCCGGACGTGCCCTTCACCCTGCACACCCTCACCGTCATCGCGCCGTACGCGGTGGCGATGGCCGTGGTGGGGCTCATGGAGTCGCTGATGACGGCCAAGTTGGTCGACGAGATCACCGACACGCGTTCCAACAAGACCCGCGAGTCCGTCGGTCAGGGCATCGCCAACATCGTCACCGGGTTCTTCGGCGGCATGGGCGGTTGCGCGATGATCGGCCAGACGATGATCAACGTCAAGAACGGGGCCCGCACCCGCCTTTCGACGTTCCTCGCCGGTTTCTTCCTGCTCGTCCTCTGCATCGTGCTGGGCCCGGTCGTCTCCGAGATCCCGATGGCCGCGCTGGTCGCCGTGATGGTGCTGGTCTCCGTCGGCACCTTCGACTGGCACTCCGTCAAGCCCGCCACGCTGCGGCGCCTGCCGTTCGGCGAAACGGCCGTCATGGTCATCACCGTCGCCGTCGTCGTGGCCACCGACAACCTGTCCATCGGCGTGGTCGTCGGCACGATCACCGCCATGGTCGTCTTCGCCCGCCGCGTCGCCCGGTTGGCGAACGTCACCGCCGTCACCGACCCCGACGGCGGCCAGGTCGTCTACGCGGTGACCGGTGAACTCTTCTTCGCCTCCGTCAACGACCTCGTCATGGAGTTCGACTACGCGAACGATCCCGACCGGGTCGTCATCGACCTCTCCGCGGCACACGTGTGGGACGCCTCCTCCGTCGCCGCCCTGGACGCCATCGAGACCAAGTACCGGCAGCGCGGCAAGGACGTCGAGATCATCGGTCTGAACGCGCCCAGCGCCGACCTGCACAGGACGCTCAGCGGGGCGGTCGCGGGCGGCCACTGACCGGTCGCCGGGCCCGGGGAGGGCGTGCGGCGCCGCCACCCCGCCCGCGCCGCCGCGCGGCCGGGGCGCCCGCGTCCGCCTCAGGAAGCCCCCCGCGACAGGTCCAGGGCGATGTCCACGATCAGGTCCTCCTGGCCGCCGACCAGGCCGCGGCGGCCGGCCTCGACCAGGAGGCTGCGGGTGTCCAGGCCGTAGCGGGCGGCGGCGTCCTCGGCGTGCCGCAGGAAGCTGGAGTAGACGCCGGCGTAGCCGAGCGAGAGGGTCTCCCGGTCGACCCGGACCGGTCGGTCCTGGAGGGGGCGGACCAGGTCGTCGGCGGCGTCCATCAGGCGGAAGAGGTCGCAGCCGTGCCGCCAGCCCATGAGGTCGGCGACGGCGACGAACGCCTCCAGGGGGCAGTTGCCCGCCCCCGCCCCCATGCCGGCGAGGGAGGCGTCCACGCGGCGGACGCCGTGCTCCACGGCCACCACCGAGTTGGCGACGCCGAGTGCGAGGTTGTGGTGGGCGTGGATGCCCAGCTCGGTGCCGGGGTCCAGGACGTCGCGGTAGGCGCGGATCCGGTCGCGCACCCCGTCCATGGTGAGGCGGCCGCCGGAGTCGGTGACGTAGACGCAGTGCGCGCCGTAGGACTCCATCAGCTTGGCCTGTGCGGCGAGGGTCGGCGGGTCGGCCAGGTGCGCCATCATCAAGAACCCCGCGACGTCCATGCCCAGTTCGCGGGCGGTGGCGATGTGCTGGGCGGCGACGTCGGCTTCGGTGCAGTGGGTGGCGACGCGCACCGAGCGCACGCCCAGGGCGTGCGCGCGCTTGAGTTCGGCGAGGGTGCCGATGCCGGGCAGCAGGAGGGTGGTGAGGGTGGCGTGCCGCACCACCTCGGCGGCGGCCGCGATCCACTCCTCGTCGGTGTGCGCGCCGGGTCCGTAGTTGATGCTGGAGCCGGCCAGGCCGTCGCCGTGGGCGACCTCGATCGCGGCGACGCCCGCGGCGTCCAGGGCCCCGGCGACGGCCCGGACGTGGTCGATGCCGTACTGGTGCCGGAGGGCGTGCATCCCGTCCCGGAGGGTGACGTCCTGTACGTAGAGGTCGTGGGTCATCGGGTGGTCAGCCTCTCCGCGACCCGCAGTGCTGCGGACGTCATGATGTCCAGGTTGCCGGCGTAGGCGGGCAAGTAGTGGGCGGCGCCCTCGACTTCGAGGAAGGTCGAGACCAGCTGTCCGGTGGCGCCGGCGAGGGTGGTGAGCGGGTCGTCCGGGCGGATCGGGCGGATCTGGACCTCCTGCTTGAGCCGGTATCCGGGCACGTAGGCGGCGACCTCGGCGACCATGGCGTGGATCGCCGCGGTGAGGGCCGTGCCGTCGGCGGACCCGTCGACCACGCAGTGGACGGTGTCGCGCATCAGCGGTGGCGGATCGGCCGGGTTGAGGACGATCACGGCCTTGCCGCGGGCCGCGCCGCCGACGACCTCCAGGGCGCGGGCGGTGGTCTCGGTGAACTCGTCGATGTTGGCGCGGGTGCCCGGGCCGGCGGAGCGCGCCGAGATCGAGGCGACGATCTCGGCGTAGCGGACCGGGGTGACGCGGGAGACCGCGGCGACGATCGGCACGGTGGCCTGGCCGCCGCAGGTGACCATGTTGAGGTCGGGCGCGCGCAGGTGCGCGTCGAGGTTGACCGGCGGGACGACGTACGGGCCGAGGGCGGCCGGCGTGAGGTCGATCAGCTGCTTGCGGTGGGGCGCCAGCACCGCGGCGGTGTGCCGGTGGGCGGCGGCGGAGGTGGCGTCGAAGACCAGCGCGATCTCGTCGAAGTCGGGCCGGGCGAGGAGGCCGTCGACGCCGTCGTGGGTGGTGGGGACGCCCAGGCGGCGGGCGCGGGCCAGGCCGTCGGAGGCCGGGTCGATGCCGGCCAGCAAGGCCACCGTCAGCACGTCGGAGGTCCGGAGCACCTTGATCATCAGGTCGGTGCCGATGTTGCCGGACCCGACGATGGCGACCTTGGTGCGGGGCTGGTCGGGGCTCATCGTGCACCCGCCCCCGGCACCGTCGGGCCGAAGAAGCGGCGGGCGTTGCCGCCGAGCAGGGCCGCGCGGTCCGCGTCGGTCAGGCCGGTGCAGGCGCGGATGGTCGCACCGGGCTCCTGCTCGCCGAGCGGGAACGGGAAGTCGCTGCCGAGCATGACCCGTTCGGTGCCCATCACGTCCAGCAGCAGCCGCAGCGCCCTGGGATCGAAGACGGCCGAGTCGACGCAGAAGCGGTCGGTGTAGAAGGAGGGCGGGTGCGGGGAGTCCGCGCGGACGAGGTCGCGGCGGTGCCAGGCGTTGTCGGCCCGGCCGAGGAGGTAGGCGAAGCTGCCGCCGCCGTGGCAGAAGCACATCCGCAGCGAACGCGGGAGCCGTTCGAACCCGCCGGACAGGATCAACGACAGCAGCGAGAGCTGCGTTTCGGCCGCCATGCCCACCAGCCACGGCAGCATGTACCCGCGGGCCGTCCGGTCGGCGCCGAGCATGTCCCACGGGTGGACGAGGACGGGCATGTCCTGGTCGGCGCAGTGCGCGAGGAACGCCAGGAGGTCGGCGTCGTCGAGGTAGCGCTGCCCGACGTGGTTGCCGATGTGCACGCCGCGGTGGCCCGCCGCCTTGGCCCGGGTGACCGCGGCGGCCGCCGCCGCGGCGTCCTGCAACGGGACTTGGCACAGCGGCAGCAGACGGTCCGGGGCCTGTCCGCAGAAGTCCAGGATCCGCTGGTTGACCAGCTCGCACCAGTCGACGGCGCGGGCCGGGTCGGCGGCGTAGCCGAACAGCAGGGGAGTGGAGGAGACGGCCTGGACGGCGACGCCGGAGCGGTCCATGGCCGCGAGCCGGCTGCCCGCCTCCCACAGTTCGGCGCTGACCGGACGGTACGCGTCGGTGCCGCTCATCATCGTGCCGGTGCCGTCCCCCGCCTCCCGCAACCACGGCTCGCCGGCGCCGGCCAGGACGCGGCTCTCGGCGCGCGAGATCCGGGGGAAGAAGTGGGTGTGGACGTCGAAGACGCCGGCCGGTCCCGGGCGTTGGGCGGGGGTGCGGGGGTGCGCGTCGGTGGCGGTCACGGGACTCCGTTTCGAAAAGGCCCGTGGGCGGGCCGGCCAGGGGGTTCCGGCCCACCCACGGGGGCATGGCGGGCCCCTACCGGGGCGGGAGGGGGAGGGCTCCCCGGGTCAACCGCGGGCGCGGCGGACGGTCTGCGGGCGCTGGTGCTCCGGCCATTGGGCACCGGGGTGCCGGGCGCCGCAGTGCGGGCAGGAGCGTTCCCCGGCGTAGAAGCCGCGGAAGACCGGCGGCAGGTCGTCGACGATCGACCGGAGCTGCAACTCCGCCCGGTGGACGAGGTGGAAGCACTCGGTGCAGTACCACTCGAAGGCGTCCCTGCTGCCCCTGGGGCGGGCGAACTCCACCACCAGGCCGATCGAGCCGGGCTCCGGCCGCTGCGGGGAGTGCCGGACGTGCGGCGGCAACAGGAAGACGTCGCCCTCGTTGATCTGCACGTCGACGGGGGGCCGGCCCTCCGCCTCCATGACGCGCAGCACCATGTTGCCCTCCAGCTGGTAGAAGAACTCCTCGATCGGGTCGTCGTGGAAGTCGGTGCGCTGGTTGGGGCCGCCGACGACGGTGACCACGAGGTCGCTGTCCTGCCAGACCTGCACGTTGCCGACCGGCGGCCGGAGCAGTTCGCGGTGCTCCTCGATCCACCGCTCGAAGTTGAACGGCACGCCCATCGCCAGTTGGGGCAGGGTCATCTCTCGCGCTCCTCGGGACTCGTGGTCGGGGACGGACGGGCGGGACGCGGCTCGGTCAGTGCGGACGGTCGGCCCGACACGGGAGGTACGCGGTGCACGCGATCTCGACGAGCAGGTGCGGATGGGGCAGTTGGTGGACCGCGACGGTGGTACGGGCCGGTCCCGTCTCGTCGAAGTACTCGGCGTAGACCTCGTTGTAGCCGCCGAAGTCGTGCATGTTGACCAGATAGGCGGTGAGGTCGACCACGTCACCGAGGTCCCCGCCGGCCGCCCGCAGCAGATCGCGGAGGTTCTCGATGACCGCGCGGGTCTGCTCGCGGACGTCGACGCGGGTGACGCCCAGGTCGTCGGCTTCGGCGCCGGCGAACGTGCCGTCCGGCCGTCGGGAACTGGTGCCGGAGACAAAGACGAAGTCGCCGGCCCGTCGCAGGTGCGGGAACCGCCCGCGCGGTGCCGCCTTCCCCGCGACCACGATCGCCTCGCTCATACCGTCGTCACCGCCACGCTGCCCAGGCCCGCGCCGGAGACCCGGACGTGGGCGTCGCGGGGGAGCGGCACCGCGGCGGTGGCGGCGCCGGCCAGCACCACCCAGCCTGGTTCCAACGGGATGCCGGCCCGTTCGGCGAGCCGGGCGGCGGCGCGCAGCGAGCGCATCGGGTCGCCGAGGATCGCGGCCGACGAACCGGTCCGGGTGAGCCGCCCCTCGATCTCCAGCACCAGGCCGATGTTGTCGATGCCGCCCAGCTCGCGGGGGTCGTGCCAGGCACCGACGCCGAAGGCCGCGGCCGAGGCGTTGTCGGCGATCACGTCGGGCAGGGTGAACGCGAAGTCGCGGTAGCGGGAGTCGAGCACCTCGTAGCCGACCGCGACGCCCGCGACCGCGGCGTCCACCTCGACCGCCGACCGGACCCGGCGCCCGATCAGGAACGCGATCTCCGGCTCGATGCGCGGTTGGATCAGCCCGCTCAGGTCCAGCGTCGACTCCACCAGCATGCTGTCGGTCAACAGCCCCCAGATGACGTCGTCGACCCCCATCTGGACCATCTTGGCGCGGCTGGTGAAGCCCATCTTCACGCCGATCAGCCGCTCGCCGCGGGCCGTGCGACGGGCCAGGACGGCCCGCTGGACCCGGTAGGCGTCCGCGACGCCGAGCGGCCCGCCGTCGGTGAGCGGGGCGATCGCCCGGACGCTCCGCTCGGCGTCGTCGAGCGTCGCGGCCAGCTCCTGTACGTCGGTCATGCGGTGGTGCCTTCCTCGCTCGCGGCCCCGTCGTGGGCCGGCTCCTCAGGGGCGAACGCGACCCGGACGTCCCCCAGGCCCGCGATCCGCGCCTCCAGCACGTCTCCGGGGGCGGTGCGGACCATCGGGCCCAACGCACCGGTCAGCACGGTGTCCCCGGCGCGCAGCGGCTGCCCGCACCGCACCAGGGCGTCGGCCAGCCAGAGCGCCGCGTTCAGCGGATGGCCCAGGCAGGCCGCGCCGGCCCCGGTGGACACCTGCTCGCCTCGGCGCTCCAGGACCATGCCGCACAGCCGCAGGTCCACCTCGGTCAGCCGCGTCGGACGGTTGCCGAGCACGTACATCCCGCAGGAGGCGTTGTCGGCGACGGTGTCGGTCAGGGTGATGTCCCAGTCACGGACGCGGCTGCCCACCACCTCGATGGCCGGCAGCGCGAAGGCGGTGGCGCGCAGCAGATCCGTGACGGTGTGCCGTTCGTGGGTCAGGTCCCGCTCCAGGACGAGGGCGACCTCCGCCTCCGCCCGGGGCTGGAGGACCGCGCCGGCCGGGACCTCGCCGCCGTCCGGCACCGCCATGTCGCCGAAGAGCACCCCGAAGTCCGCGCTGGAGACGCCTAGTTGGTCCTGCACGTCCCGCGAGGTCAGGCCGATCTTGCGGCCCACCGGCCGGCGCCCGGCGGCCAGCCAGGAGCGGGTCACGATCTCCTGCACGGCGTACGCCTCGTCCGGGCCGTCGATCAGCTCGCGCACCGGTGCGCAGGGCGTGCGGGTGGCGTGTGCGGCCAGCAGTCGACGGGCGGCGGCGCCGACGCCGGTCTCGGTGCGGGGGTTCGCCGGGGCGACCGGCACGGTGCTCACCCGCCGATCCGGACGCAGACGTTGGTGGGCTCGGAGAAGAAGTCCAGCGAGTGCTCGCCGCCCTCCCGGCCGATCCCGGACGCCTTCCGGCCGCCGAACGGGGTGCGCAGGTCGCGCAGGTTCCAGCAGTTGACCCAGACGATGCCGGCCTCGATGCGCGGCGCCACCCGGTGCGCCCGGGACAGGTCGCGGGTCCACACGGTCGCCGCCAGCCCGTAGGGGCTGTCGTTGGCGAGCCGGACCGCCTCGTCCTCGGTGTCGAACGGGGCGACGTGGCAGACCGGTCCGAAGACCTCCTCGCGGACCGCCCGGGCGGTCGGCGGCAGCCCGGTCAACACCGTCGGCTCCGCGTAGAACCCCCGGTCCCGCGCGTCGCCGAAGACCGGGGTGCCGCCGCCGGCGACGACCGTGGCGCCCTCCTCGACGGCGAGCCGGAAGGACGACAGCACCTTGTCGCGATGGCGCGCGGAGATCAACGGCCCGTAGTCGGACAGCTCGCGGGCCCGGGCGCCCAACGCGGCGACGAACGCCTCGAAGACCGGGCGCTCGACGTAGACCCGCTCGGTGCACAGGCAGATCTGCCCGGAGTGGGTGAACGCGGAGCGGACCGTGCCGGCCACCGCCTCGTCGAGGTCGGCGTCGGCGAAGACCACCGCGGGGTTCTTGCCGCCGAGTTCGAAGGAGACCGGGGTGACGTGGTCGGCGGCGGCCCGCATGATGGCCGCGCCGGTCGCCGACTCGCCGGTGAACGCGATCGCGTCCACGTCCGGATGCGCCGTGAGGAACTCGCCCGCGGCGCCCGGCCCGTGCCCGTGCACCACGTTGAACGCGCCGTCCGGCAGCCCCACTTCGTCGATCACGTCGGCCAGCAGGGTCGCGGTGGAGGGGGTCTCCTCCGAGGGTTTGGCGACCACGGCGTTGCCGGCGGCCAGGGCCGGGGCGACCTTCCAGGTGAGCAGCAGCAGCGGGAGGTTCCACGGCGCGACGACCGCGACCACGCCCAGCGGGCGGCGGACGGTGTAGTTGAGCGCCTGTCCGCCGCCGCCGCTCCAGCCCGGCACCTCGGTGAGGTAGGCCCGCTCCGCTTGTGCGGAGAGCAGGTCGGCGTAGGAGCGGAAGTTCCCGATGGCCCGCGGGACGTCGACGGTGGCGGCCAGCTCGCGGGACTTGCCGGTGTCGGCGGATTCGGCCGCCACGAACGCCTCGAAGCGCCGCTCGATGCCGTCGGCGATCATTCGCAGGGCGGCCGCCCGCTCCGGCGCTGCGGTGGCGCCCCACGGGCCCTGTAGTGCCCGGCGCGCCGCGCGCACCGCCGCGTCGACCGTTGCGCGGGACGCCTCCGGGACGCGTCCGACGACCGACCCGTCCGCCGGGTCGACGAGCGGGAATCCGCCGTCGGACGCCTCGGACGCCTCGGATTCCGGGGGCAGGAAGGCCCCGCCGATGTAGTGAGCCGGCTGCATGCCGATACCGCTCCTCTCGCTGCGTCCCGGGCCGGTGGGCTGCCGACCCGTGGCGCCATCCTTCGCCCTCGGAGATATGCTCGTCCAATACCAATTCGCGTGACTGATATAGCTATTTAGTTATGTCTGGGGCGCCGGGCCGGTGGGGGAGTGCGGGATGGAGTTGCTGGACGGACGGCTGAAACTGCGGCACCTGGTGCTGGCGGTGGCCATCGAGGAGCACGGCAGCCTGCTGCGCGCCGCCGAACACCTGCGGCTGGCGCAGCCCGCGGTCACCCGCAGCCTGCGCGAACTCGAAGGGATCCTGGGCGTGGAGCTGTTCGTCCGCGGACCCCGCGGGGCGACCCCGACGCTGTTCGGCACGGCGTTCACCGAGCACGCCCGGTCGGTCCTCGCCGAGCTGCGGCGGGCCGGCGAGCGGATCAGCGGCCTGGCCGACGGCGCGGTCGGCACGGTGACCGTCGGCACCCTGGTCGCCGGTTCCAACGTCCTGCTGCCCAGGGCCGTCGCGGCACTGAAGGCGGCCCGGCCCGGCATCACCGTCGTCGTCCAGGAAGCCACCTTCGACGCCCAGGTGCCGCGGCTGCTGGACGGCGAGGTCGACCTGGTCCTGGGCCGCCTGAACCCCATCGACGACCAGCCGGCGCTCCGTCAGATCACCCTCTACCGCGAGCCGGTGCTGCTGGTCGCCCGGCCCGGCCACCCGGTCCGCTCCCGCCCCGGCCTGACCCTCGCGGACCTGCTCGACCACCCGTGGGTGGTGCCGCTCCGGCAGACCGCCCTGCGGCAGGAGCTGGAGCAGGTGTTCCACGACGCCGGCCTGCCGCTGCCCGGCAACCTGGTCGAGTGCAGCTCGGCGCTCACCGTCCGCACACTGGTCCGCGACACCGACATGATCGCGGCACTCCCGGAGTTGGTGGCCCGTACCGACGGCGAGATCGCCCCGCTGCCGGTGGCGCTGGAGCCGGTACGGCGCACGGTGGGCGTCACCCTGCCCGACCGTCGGCCGCTCACCCCCTCCGCCCGGTTGATGCTCGACCACCTGCGGGAACAGGCCGCCGAACTGACCGGCCCGCGGGACGACCCGCCGGCCTGACCCCGCTGGCCTGACCCCGCCCCGCCGCGGCCCGACCGCGCCCGGACCGCTGGCCCGCATCGCCGCATCCGGGATAGAACGTCCAAAGCAGCTGACCGGGAACGCACGCGCGGGGAAGGTGAGCACGATGACACAGGGAAACGAGCACGTGGTGGCCACGGGCCGGGGCCGGGTCCGGGGTCGGGGCGAAGGGCCGACGGTGGCCTACCGGGGGATTCCGTACGCCGCGTCCCCCGTCGGGGCCCTGCGGTTCGCCCCGCCGCAGCCCGCACCGCGGTGGTCGGGGATCCGCGACGCCGCGCGCACCGGACCCGCCGTGCCGCAGCGGCCGTCCCGGCTGGAGGCGGTGATGGGCCGCCGCACCCCGGACTGGGACGAGGACGGCTGCCTGACCCTGAACGTCTGGACCCCGTCGCCGCGCGGCGCGCAGCCGGCGGCCCGGCCCGTCCTGCTGTGGTTCCACGGTGGCGGGTTCAGCAGCGGCTCGGCCGGTTGGGACTGGTACGACGGCGCCCGGCTCGCCGCCCGCGGCGACCTGATCGTCGTCACCGCCAACTACCGCCTCGGGCCGCTCGGTTACCTCCACCTCCCGGACATCGGCGCGGACAACGCCGGCACCCAGGACCAGATCGCGGCGCTCGGCTGGGTTCGGGACAACATCGCCGCGTTCGGCGGCGACCCGGACGCGGTGACCGTCGGCGGCCAGTCCGCCGGTGCGTTCTCCGCCCTGGCGCTCGCCACCGAGCCGCGCACCGCCGGACTCGTCCACCGCGTCCTGCTGGAGAGCGGCCCCTGGGCCCTGTCGCCGCAGGACCCGGCACTGGCCGCCGAACACGCCCGGGCGTACCTGCGCCTGCTGGACCTGGCCGACGAGGCCGACCCCGGCCCGGCCCTGCGCGCCCTTCCCGTCGACCGACTCCTTGCCGCCTACGGCACGTTGGCGGCGCAGGTCGCCCGGTTCGGCACCGTCGCCCCGGCGATGTACCCGGTACTGGGCGGCGCCGGCGCCAGCCGCACCTGGCGCGACGCCCTCACCGCGGGCGCCCTGGACGGCAAGGACCTGTTGATCGGCACCACCCGCGACGAGATGACCGCCTTCATGGGGCTCGATCCGCGCGTCCAGTCCCTCAGCCGCGCCGACGCACTGGCCCTCCTGGCAGACCAGGCACCCGGAGAAGGCGAGGCCGAGCGCCGCTACCAGCAGTACGCCAGGCAGCTCCCCGGCGCCACCCCGGGCCGGATCGCCATCACCGCCAAGACCGATGCCGAGTTCCGCAACGGCGCACTGGAAATCGCCGACCACCACGCCACCGCAGGCAACCGCACCCACGTCTACCAGTTCGACTACGTCGCGCCCGGTGCCGACAACCCTCTCGGTGCCTGTCACTGCGGCGAACTCCCCTTCCTCTTCGGCACGTTCCACCACTACCCGGACAGTCCCATGCTGGGGCGTCCGGACGCCGCCGCCCGCGCCCTCGGCGACGTCTTCGCCGACGCCGTCACCTCCTTCGTCACCAGCGGCGCCCCGCACGGCATCCCCGCCTACGCCCCCGCCGCCCCGGACCGCATCCGGCACTTCGCCCCGGCCGCCGACGGGCCCGCCGGACGCTGAGCGCGCCCCGAACCGTCGCGGCGGGCCGCCCCGGTCACCGACCGGCCAGGCCGGCCGCGGCGGCCCGCCGCACCAGCACCAACTGCTGGGCCAGCAGGACCACGCCGAAGTAGACCAGCACGGTGACCGCGCCCAGTCCGGCCGCGACCCCGGTGTCTATCAGGAAGTGCTGCCCCAGCCCGACGCCCCACAGCGCCGCGGTCAGCGGAGTGCCCCGCCGCACGATCCGGTCGCCGCGCACCGACAGCCGCACGGTGAACGCCCGCACCGCCGCCAGCAACACCCCCACGGCCAGGCTCGCGACGACCAGCGCCCCGTCGCCCCAGGACAACGGATGCACCGTGACGTACCAGCCAGTCTCCACCGCACCGATGGTGAGCAGCACCAGGCCGATCGGGGACCGCTCCCGCAACGGCCGCTCCACGAGTTGGCGGGAGACCAACCACAGCAGCACGACGGCGGTGACGGCGAGATTGGTGGCGGTGGGATCGTCCATGGCTCCAGGGCCTTCCGTGCGAGGAGGTGTGCGGGCGGCGGTGTGCCGGCACCTCCCACCTTGCGGGCCCGACCACCGCCCGCGGATCGGCCACCGGGGTGGAGAAAAGGGTGGAGATCGCATCGGCCCGGTGCGGCCCGCCGGACGGATGACGGCAGGATGGAGTGGTGCGGAACGACAACGACGCGACCGGGCCGCCGGCCGGCGGCTTCCGGGACGGTCTCGACGGCGCCCGCCTCCGCCGGCTCGCCCTGAACGCCCTGGCCATCGGCCTGGCGTTGACCTTCGACGCCTTCAGTACCCACCCGCCGTGGCACAACGCACTGTTCGGCGCGCTCCTCGGGGTGTGGGCGCTCACCGCGGCCCTGCGGCACGTGCTGGCACGCCCGTGGCCGGACGTGGCGTGGAGCGTGTTGCTGATCGGCGGCGCGACGTGCGCCGGCCTCAGCCCCACCGACCCGTCCGCCCCGGCCTTCGTGGGGGCGACCGGCCTGTTCCTGCTGATCTCGACCGTCGAAACGCCCGCGCCGTGGATCAGCGGTGCCCTCGCGGCCGGTGTCGTCGGCTTCGTCCTCGCCCACGCCGCCACCGGAGGGGAACCCCGGGTCGCCGTCTCGGTGTTCATCTCGGGCGTGACCGGCGGC
Organism: Streptomyces lunalinharesii; assembly: GCF_039532155.1. Classification (NCBI taxonomy): domain Bacteria; kingdom Bacillati; phylum Actinomycetota; class Actinomycetes; order Kitasatosporales; family Streptomycetaceae; genus Streptomyces; species Streptomyces lunalinharesii. The sequence goes on along the minus strand of NZ_BAAARK010000006.1, from coordinate 359,601 downwards.
AGCTTCGGCTTCCTGGCCCGCATGAACGGCCTCGACCGGCGCACCGAACGCAGCACCGCCGAGCGCCGCGCGGAGCAGGCGGTGCAGGAGGAACGCGCCAGGATCGCCCGGGACATCCACGACGTCCTGGCCCACTCGCTGGGTGGCCTGGTGATCCAACTGGACGCGCTGGAGGCGGTTTCGGTGGCCCGCGAGGCCGATGACGACGTGGTGACCCGGGTCCGCGGCGCACGCGCCATGGCGGCGGACGGCCTGGTCGCCGCCAGACGGGCCGTGGACGCCCTGCGCCGGCTCCCCGCAGACGTCGATGCGGCGCTCGGCGACATCGTGGCCGGCGTCCGCGCGTCGGGGATGACGGTGGACGTCGACGTCCGGGGCGAGGCGGCACGGGTGCCGGTCCCGGTGGCGGAGGTGATCGCCTCGGTGACCGTCGAGGCGCTGACCAACGCGCGCAAGCACGCCCCGGGCGCCCCCGTCGCGGTCGTCGTGACGGCGGGTCGGGACACCGTCCTGCTCCGCGTCACCAACCGCCTGCACCCGATGGCGCGGCAGCCGGAACCCGGCGCCTCGGGCGGCCATGGCGTGCCCGGAATGCGGGAGCGCGCGGAGATCGTCGGCGGCAGACTGACCGCCGGCCCGGTGCAGGGGGAGTGGAGCGTGGAATGCCGGGTGCCCTATGAGTGACCGGCCGATCCGCGTGCTCGTCGCCGACGACCAGGCCGCGGTGCGCGACGGGTTGGTGACCATCCTGGAGCACGAACCCGACGTCGAGGTGGTCGGCTCCGCGGCGGACGGCGCCACCGCCGTCGCCCTCGCGCGCCGCCTGTCCCCGGCCGTGGTGCTGATGGACCTGCGGATGCCCGGGGTCGACGGCATCGCCGCCACCCGCGCCCTCACCGCACTGGACCCGCCGCCGGCGGTGCTGGTGCTGACCACCTACGCCGACGACGCCTCCGTCGTCGGTGCGCTCCAGGCGGGCGCCGCCGGCTACCTCACCAAGAGTGCCGGCCGCGCGCAGATCGTCTCCGCCCTCACCGCGACCGCCGACGGCCACCGCACGTTCGCCCCGGAGATCGCCTCGGTCATGGTGCGGGGCCTGACGCACCGCACGGCCCTGGAGCGGATCGCGGCCGCGCACGCCCTGACCGTGCAGGAGACCCGGGTCCTGGAACTGCTCGGCGAACGACGCACCAACCGCGCCATCGCCGAGGTCCTCTACGTCTCCGTCGCCACCGTCAAGACCCATGTCAACAACCTCTTCGGCAAGCTCCGGGTCGGCAACCGCGCGGAGGCCGCGGCCCTGGTCGAGCGGTTCCGCGCCCACGGCCCCTGACCCGCCCGACCGGCGTTCACCCCGCCGGTGCCGGCGCCGACACCGCCACCGGAAGCTGCCGCAGCGCGTGCGACCGGAACGACTGCCGCCACTCCAACTCCCGCTCGGGTACGGCGAGTCGGAGGTCGGGGAACCGTTCGAGCAGCGTGCCCAGCGCCACCCCGATCTCCATCCGGGCCAGCGACGCCCCCAGGCAGTAGTGCAGGCCGTGCCCGAGGGCGAGATGGGAGGTGTCGGCCCGGTGGATGTCGAAGACCTCCGGTTCGGGGTAGCGGTCCGGATCGCGGTGGGCCGAGGCCAGCCCCAGCAGTACGGTGTCCCCGGCCGGGATCCGCACACCGGCGATCTCGACGGCTGCGGTGGGGAACCGGCGGATGGCCATCTGGTTCGGGTGGGCGTAGCGCAGCAACTCCTCGACGGCGTCCGGCATCAGTTCCGGCCGGCTGCGGAGCGTCGCGAGGTGCTCGGGGTGGCGCAGCAGGGTGAGCAGCCCACCGCTGATGAGGTGCTGGACGTTCTCGGTGCCGGCCATCAGCAGCAGGAAGGCCAGCGACACCAGTTCGTCCTCGCTCAGCCGGTCGTCGGCGTCCCGCGCGGCGATCAGCGAGGACAGCAGGTCGTCTCCGGGAGCGGCCCGGCGGGTGCGGATCAGGTCCAGCAGGTAGCGGTGGATGCGGTCGATCGCGTCGGCGGTGTCGCCGGGGTGCGCGGGCGCGTGCATGGCGGCGACCCAGCGGGAGAACGCCCTGCCGTCGGCCTCGGGCACGTCCAGGAGCTGGCCGATGACGACCAGCGGCAGCGGGTTGGCGAACTCCGCGAGGAGATCGGCCGTTCCGTGTTCCGCGAGGCGTTCGGCCAGGCGGTCGGCGTAGTGGGCGGCCGCCGTCACGACGCGGTCGCGGAGCCGTTCGACGTGCCGGGGCGTGAACCCCCGGGAGACCAGCCGCCGCAGCCGGAGGTGGTCGTCCGGGTCGATGTTGAGGAGGTTGGCGTCCAGGGCGGGCGGCAGGGAGAAGCCCTGGTAGCCGTTGCGGGAGCGGGCCTTGTTCACCGACAGGAGGGGGTCGGTGAAGGCGGCCCGGACGTGTTCCTCCCGGGTGACGAGCCAGGCGTGCGAGCCGTCGGGCAGGACCACCTTCAGGACGGGGCCCGACGTCCGGAGCCGGGCGTAGACCGGGTACGGATCGCGGAAGAACCCGGCGTCGAAGGGCCGGTGGACGTCCGCAGCGGGTGCGGGGGCGGGGTCCTGACGTCCGCGACGCGGGCGTTCGGGGTCGGCGGTCCGTTGGGTCGGCTCGGTCGTGGGACGGTTCACGGTGACGGGCTCCGGGGTCTGTGGGGCGGTGGTTGGCGAGTCGGCCGACCCGCCGGCGTGCGCGCGGCCGGCGTGGCCCGTGCCGGATGCCGGAACAGGGTCGACGGCGATGATCGCAGAAGGCAACCCGCGGGCCGCCGCCTGCGTCTTCACCTCAAGGCCGGCCACGCCCGGTGACCACCACGTGGCGGCCCGGCCGACGCGCCGTCAACGGGACGGACGTTCCCCGAGCGGCGGGAGCACAGGAACCGTCGCAGGCAACGCAGACGAAGGAGAGTACGTGACCGACAAGCAGTCCGACGCCCCGGAGCAGGCGCCGGTGGAGGACGTCCCGTGGTGGGCGACGCTGGGTCCGATAGGCGGCGGGATGCTCGTCCTGCTCGGACTGGGGCTCGGGGCGTTCGTCCTGCTCCGCGACGCCGACGGATCCGACGACTGGGCGCACCTCTACGGGGCCGCCAAGGTCGTGGCCTTCGGCTGCGTGGCCGGCGGCGGGGCGCTGCTCGCGCGCCGGCGCGGCCGCAACGGGGGCGAGTAGGCGCAGCCGCGGGCGGGGCTTCGACCTCGTCCGAAGCCCGTCCCGCGGCATGGACCCCGCCCAACGCCACCTCGACGGAACGGACTTCGCCCGCGCACCTCGCCGGCGTCGGCCCGCGAAGGCCCCGAGGCGGGCGGGGTGGGCGGGGCGGGACGGCTCGACGCGGCGGCCCGGAACGGGTACACCGGCCGGTGCCACGTCACTACGAGGAGGGACCTGCGGGCCGCCGCGACCGTTGAACGGTCCGGGGACACCGCACCCACCGAAGGAGCGTCACCGCATGAGCACCCTCGACATCCTGTCCGCGGACGAGCGCCTGATCGTCGGCACCGTGCGCGACTTCGTCGACGACCACGTCCGGCCGGTCGTTCGGGAACTGGAACACGCCGACACCTATCCGGGCGCGCTGATTGAGCTGATGAAGCAGCTCGGCGTCTTCGGACTGGCGGTCCCGGAGGAGTACGGCGGCACGCCGGTCTCCACCCCGTGCTTCGTCCTGCTCACCGAGGAACTCGCCCGCGGCTGGATGAGCCTGGCCGGCGCGATGGGCGGGCACACCGTCGTCGCCAAGCTGCTCGTGCACTTCGGCACCGAGGAGCAGAAGCGGCGTTACCTGCCGCGGATGGCCACCGGCGAGGTCCGTGCCACCATGGCGCTGACCGAACCGCACGGCGGCTCCGACCTCCAGGCGCTGCGCACCGTCGCCCGCGCCGACCGCAGCGGCGGTGCCGACCAGTACGTCGTCAACGGCACCAAGACCTGGATCACCAACTCCCGCCACTCCCAACTGATCGCCCTCCTCTGCAAGACCGACCCGACCGCCACCCCGCCCCACCGCGGCATCTCGATCCTCCTCGTCGAACCCGGCCCCGGCCTGACGGTCTCCCGCGACCTGCCCACGCTCGGGTACAAGGGCGTGGAGAGCTGCGAGCTGGTCTTCGAGGACCACCGGACGCCGGCCGACGCCCTGCTCGGCGGTGTCGAGGGCGAGGGGTTCGGGCAGATGATGAAGGGGCTGGAAACGGGCCGGCTCCAGGTCGCGGCCCGGGCCCTCGGCGTCGGGCGCGCGGCGCTGGCGGACGCGCTCGCCTACGCCCAGCAGCGCGAGGCGTTCGACAAGCCGATCTGGCAACACCAGTCGATCGCCAACTACCTCGCCGACATGGCCACTTCCCTCACCGCCGCGCGTCACCTGACGCTGCACGCGGCCCGGGAAGCCGACGCCGGGCACCGGGTGGACATGGAGGCCGGCATGGCCAAGGTCTTCGCCTCCGAAACGGCGCTGCAGATCGCGATCAACGCCGTCCGCATCCACGGCGGTTACGGCTACTCCACCGAATTCGACGTCGAGCGCTACTTCCGCGACGCACCGTTGATGATCGTTGGCGAGGGCACCAACGAGATCCAACGCCAGGTGATCGCACGAGAGTTGGTCCGGCGCGGCGGACTCGACGGCTGAGTGCGCCCCGGCGACGAGAACCGGCCGGCGCGAAATGCCGGTGCCGGCCGCCGGCCCCGCTGACATGATCGGCACCATGAAGGTACTCGTCATCGGGGCGACGGGAACGATCGGCAGCGCCGTCGCCCAGGCACTGGAAGCCTCGCACGAGGTGGTCCGGGCGTCCCGCCGCGGACCGCTGCGCACCGACCTGGAGGACCCGTCCTCCCTGGACGCGCTCCTCGACGGCGTCCCGGACCTCGACGCGGTGGTCTGCTGCGCCGCCAGCGGCCCGTTGGTGGACCTGGCGACGGTGACGGACGACGCGTTCGTCGACGGCATCCAGGGCAAGCTGCTGGGACAGGTGGCGCTGGCCCGGCGAGCCGTGCGCCACCTGCGGGACGGCGGTTCCATCACCCTGACCGGAGGCACCTTCACCGCGCCCCTGGCCGGCGGATCGCTGTGCGCCCTGGTCAACTCCGGCCTGGCCGGCTTCGTCCGCAACGCCGCCGGCGAACTGCCCCGACGCCTGCGCATCAACCTCGTCAGCCCCGGCTGGATCAAGGAGACCTTGGAGGGCATGGGCGAGGACGGCGCCCCGGGCACCCCGGTGGCCGAGGTCGCCCGGGCCTACGTCGACGTCGTGGAGGGCACGATGCGTGGACACGTCGTGCGGCCGTGAGCCGCCCCGGGGCCGCGGACCGCGCACCGAACCGGAGAGCCGCACGGCCGGCTCAATCCGACCGAACTCCCTTGTACTGCTGCTGACTTCGCTTTCAAGGATGTCCGGGAATCCCCCTTCGCGACGGGGCCTCGGCAGGGCATCATGCCTGCGATTTACCCCGTGGCATCAGCCGAAGCGTCCGGAGCGCCGCATGGTCCGGCCGTCCGGAAGCCGCCGCGGGCGAGACGTGCGCGCAGGCCGCGTCCCGCCCGCTCGCCGATGCCGACCACCCCCCACGGAAGGCCATGTCATGCCCCGGAAAGCCCTAGTGACCACGGCTGCGGCAGCGATGGTCCTGGCGCTCACGGCCCTGTCCCCGATGTCCCCGTCCGCCCTCGCCCGGGCCCCGCAACGGTCCGACGCGTCCGGCGAGCGCACCGTCGTCGTCTACCGCGTCCCCACCCACGACCGGCAGGACGCCCAGAAGCTGATGTCCGCCGGCTTCGACCTGATCGAACGGCGCCAGGGCGACGACCTGTTCGTCATGGGCGACCCGTCCACGGCGGCCGGACTGCGCCGGCTCGGCTTCACCCCCACCGCCGTCGAGACCAGGCGGCAGCCGCTGGCCCACCAGCCCCGCGCGCCCCGCGCGGGCGGCGGCGTCGACGACACCTACGACGGCGGCTACCACACCGTCGACGCGCACTACGCCCACCTCGACCAAGTCGCCGCCCAGCACCCGGACATGGCCAAGGTCGTCACCTACGGACAGTCCTGGCTCAAGCAGCAGGGACGCGGCGGTCGCGACCTCAAGGCCATCTGCGTCACCAAGATGAAGCAGGGCGACTGCCAGCTCGACCCGAAGGCACCCAAGCCGCGCTTCTTCCTGATGAGCCAGATCCACGCCCGCGAGCTCACCACCGGCGAGGTCTCCTGGCGCTGGATCGACACCCTCACCAACGACTACGGCAAGGACCCCAAGATCACCGCGCTGATGGACTCCACCGAGATGTGGATCGTCCCGATCACCAACCCGGACGGCGTCGACATCGTCGCCCAGGGCGGTGACGACCCCATCCTCCAGCGCAAGAACGCCGACGACGCCAAGGGCGGCAGCTGCGGCGCCAACGGTCAGATCGGTGTGGACCTCAACCGCAACGCGGGCACCCACTGGGGCGGCGCCGGCACCTCCACGCAGCCGTGCAGCGAGATCTACCGTGGCCCCGCCGCCGACTCCGAACCGGAGAACACCGCACTGGAGGGCCTGTTCCGCAAGCTGTACCCGGCCGTGCGCACCGGCACCGGCGACAGCGATCCGGCGCCGGCCACCGCCAAGGGCCTGATGATCAGCCTGCACAGCGACGCCAGCATGGTCCTGCTCCCCTGGGAGGCCGACCACACCATCCACACCGGCAACGACGCCGCGCTGCGCGCCCTCGCCGGACGGCTCGGCTCGCTCACCGGGTACCAGTCCGGGCAGGCCGGCGAGATCCTCTACGACGCGTCCGGCGGCACCGACGACTGGACGTACGACAAGCTGGGACTGGCCAGCCTCACCATCGAGATCGGCGACAGCGACGGACGCGGCTGCTCCGGCTTCACGCCGGCCTTCTCCTGCCAAAACAGCTACTTCTGGCCGAAGTTGAAGCCCGCCCTCCTCTACGCGGCGCAGCAGGCCACGGCGCCGTACCGGACGTCGGCCAAGGGCCACTGACGCCCCGGCGGCGTCAGCCCTCGCGGATCGCGTAGGTGAGCGCCCGTTCGCCCAGCGTCTCCTCGACGACGTCGAGCAGCTCCAGCAGGGCCGCGGCGATCGTGGCGGGCTTTTCGCCCGCCACGATGCGCCGGCCGATCTCGCCGTAGACCAGCGAGTGGAACCAGCCGATCTGACTGGCGACCACGCGCGGCGTCTGGTCCCCGGGCGCCGCGCCGGTCTCCTCGGTCAGGACCGCCGCGAGGGCGTCGGTCATCTGCCGGCCGAGGTCCTCCAGCCGGGCCGTGAGGGTGGGGGCGGCCCGCATCATCTCGAAGACCGGGCCGAAGCCCGCGGTCAGGCCCACCGCCCGGTCGCGCCGCCGCAGTTCGTCCCGCAGCCGGTCGAGCACCGCCCGCGCGGCGGACTCGCCGGGCTGCCGGGCGCGCACGATGTCGGCGAGCCGTTGCGGAGAGGCTTGGTCCGGCGGCAGGACGAGGTCTTCCTTCGCCGCGAAGTAGTTGTAGAGGGTGTTGACGGAGACGTCCGCCGCCGCCGCGACCTCGGCGATGGTGACCCCGTCGAAGCCCCGCGCCACGAACAGGCCGAGGGCCGTCTCGGAGATGCGCTGCCGGGTCTGCCGCTTCTTGCGTTCCCGCAGTCCTTCGGTCACGGCACGTCCTTGGGGAGCCGTCGGGCGGCTGCCCGCGCGCGGGCAGCGAGGCGACGCGCGCAGACGTCCCGGACGCCGCCGTCCGGGGCGCCGGGACCGGACCCGTCGGCCGCCACGACGTTCGTTACGGAGTCCCCCGGGCACTGCTCGAAACCCGCGGTGCTGCTCCTACGGCCGCTGCGGACCTGCGCGCCTGCCTCGTTCACTGTCCTTCACGTTCCTGCCGGCTCGTGCAGTCGATTCATCCCAGGCCCTCCCCAACGGCCCGGACACTCCCCGAATTCGCCGGTTCCGGAGGTCGACGGAGGGCTTGAGCAGGAGGATTCTAGCCTCCGGCGGTCCGCCCCGGCACGCGTGGTGACGGCCGAACCGGAGCGTCCAGCAGATCCACGAGGACGCCCAAGACCAGGTCAGGGCCTTGCGGCCGGGGGAGCCGGCCCCGTTGGCGGGACCTGTGCGCGCACCGGTGCGGCATCGACCTCACGTCAGGCCCCGGAGGGCCGCGGTGCCGGGGAACCGTAGGCCGCGAGCGGAAAGCTTCGCAGCGACAGCCCGCTCGGCGGCGGCAGCGGTTCGCGGGCCGCCTCGGCGCGGAACGACTGGAGCAGGTACGCCACCAGGCGCCGGGACGCCGCACGGTCATCCGGAAGTGCGGTGACCAGACCGCAGTGGGACAACAGGGCCACGGCGAGGTCGGAGGGGTGGAAGTCGGCTCGCAGTGCGCCGGCCGCTTGGGCCCGGCGGACGAGGGCCGTGAAGTCCTGCTCGGCCCGTTCCCGTGCCCGCGCGTGTTCTCGCGTGCTGTGCGGGAAGGCCGCGACGAACGCGGCCGGGAAGCCCCGTTCCTCCCGTTGCAGTGCGCAGACCGTCTCGACCAGCCGCTCGAAGCCCCGCCACGGATCGGGATCCGCCAGTGCCTCGGTGAGCGCCTGGGCGCAGGCGTCCATCTGTTGCGCGAACGCGGCCCGCACCAGGGCGTCCCGGGTCGGGAACCGCCGGTACAGCGTCGCCACGCCGACCCCCGCCCGTCGGGCCACGGTCGCCATGGGCGCGTCGATGCCGTGGTCGGCGAAGACCGCGCGGGCAGCCGAGAGGATGCGCTGCCGGTTGCGCAGGGCGTCCGACCGCAACCCGTCGTGACCCGCGATCCGAGAGGATTCCCCCACCACTTTCTCTCACCTCCGACTCAAGTGGACGATCTCGTCCACTTGGCAGCCTACGCTCGGCGCCCAGATACCGGCCCCCGCGAAGGTGAGAACGATGAACGACCGCACGATGAAAGCCGTACTCTTCGACCGCTTCGGCGGCCCCGAGGTGCTGTACGTGGGCCGCGTGCCCCGCCCCGAACCGGCCCCCGGCGAGGTCCTGGTGCGGGTGCGCGCGCTCAGCGTGAACGGCGGTGAAATGGCGTTCCGCGCCGGCCGGACCCGCCTCCTGACCGGCCGGAAGTTCCCGCAGCGCATGGGGCAGGACTTCACCGGCGAGGTCGTCGCGCTCGGCACCGGCACGACCGGCGTCGCGGTCGGCGACCGGGTGTGGGGCGTCGCGGGCCGGCTCCCCGGATTCGGCAGCGCCGCCGAGTACCTGACGGTACCGCCCCAGCGGCTCGGCCGGGTCCCCGACGACCTCGACCTCGTGGCCGCCGCCGCCCTACCGGCGACGGCCACCACGGCCGTCACCGCCCTGCGCGACAAGGCCGCGCTGCGCCCCGGGGAACGGCTCCTCGTGCGGGGCGCGGCGGGCGGCGTCGGCAGCGCCGCCGTCCAGCTCGGAAGGGCATACGGGGCCCAGGTCACGGCGCTGGCTCGCGCCGCCAACCTCGACTTCGTGCGCACGCTCGGTGCCCACCACGCCATCGACCACCGGACCGTGACCCCGGCGGAACTGGGCCCGTTCGACGTGATCGTCGACACCGCCGGCACCGACCTGCGCACCTTCCGGCGGCTGCTGAAGCCCGGCGGACGCATGGTCGCCCTCGCGTTCGACATGACGCGGCCCATCGCCTCGCTGGGCTCCCTCGCGGCCAGCGCCGTACACGGTCCCGGCCGGGTGCACTTCTTCAGCGGCGACCCCGTACGCGCGCACTTCGACGACCTCGCCCGCCACGTGACGGAGGGCAAGCTGGAGCCGGTGGTGGACACGGTCTTCCCGCTGGAGGAGACGGCGGCGGCCCACCGGGCGCTGGAAGCGGGCGGGGTACGGGGCAAGTACGTCGTCAGGGTCGACTGAGCGGTCGTCCCGCACACGACACGGCGCTCTGCGACCAGGCGGGCGGAGCGGGCTGTGGTCGGTCGGGCGCGCGCCGCCTCGGGGGAGCCGCCGGTGCGGCCGGCGTCACCTCACGGGAGGGGCGTCCACGTCTGCCAGCCGAACCCCCGGACCCCCGGTCGGCGCGCGGACGCGGGCGGCGACGCAGGCCGTCGCTCACTGCTTCTCCTCCGCCGTCACCACCCGCGGCCCCCGGGCCGGCGCAGGCTGATCGCGCGCCGCCGTGCGGTCCCACCAGGCCGGGACGAGGGCCGTCAGCATCAGGAGCGCGGTCAGGGCGAACGCCCAGGGGTAGCCGGTCGAGCCGGCCACCGTGCCGAAGCCGACCGCGCCGATGCCCATGCCCGCGTCGTAGGCGATGTTCCACAGGGCGCTCACCGTCGCGTACCCGGAGGCCGGGACCCGGGAGTACATCAGCGTGATGGTGGCGCTCTGGGTGATGCCGAAGCCGGCCCCGAACACGGCCGCCCCCATCACGACCGCCACCGGGAAGTCGGTGCGGGTGACGACGAGGATGCCGGCGGCCGAGACCACCAGTCCCGGCACGACCAGCCCGGCGGCTCCGCTCCGGTCGGCGCGCCGGCCGGCGAACCAGCGGGAAGCGGTCGCGGCGGCCGGTTGCACGAAGAGCGCCGCCGCGACCACGCCCGATCGGCCCGGCGCCACGGCCAACGGCAGAAACGTGACGATGATTCCCGCGCCGATGGCCGTCACCGCGAACATCGCCGTGGGGCGGCCGAGCGTGCCGGAACGGGCCCCGGCGAAGATCCCCGGCGACGGCCCCTGCGCCGCTTCCCGACCGGGCAGGCCCAGGACGGCGACGACGGAGACCAGGGCGAGCAGCGCCGCCGCCGTGCAGACGGGCCCGTACCCCGTGTGCAACGCCAGCCAGGATCCGAGCGGCAGGCCCACCAGCGACGGCACACCGGCCATGACGCCGATCAGGGCCAGCCCCTCCCCACGACGTTCGGGCGGGATCAGCGACGCCGTCAACGCCCCGCCCGCCACCAGGGTGAAGGCGAAGCCGAGCCCGCGGACGAGGCACACCGCCACGATCCACCCCATGCTCTGCGACGCGGTCAGGACCAGCGCCGGGGCACCCAGCAACAACAACCCCGCCCCCAGCAGCATGCGGTGGCCGCAACGCGCCGCCAGCCACGGAGCGATCAGCTCGCCGCCCACCGTGGCCGACATCAACGCACCGGTGACCAGGCCCGCCTGGTCACTGCCCCGGCCCGGCACGCTCTGCGCGTACGCCGGGACCACCGACAGCAGCAGGAAGAAGCTCGCCGAGGAACCGACGACCGTCACGAAGCGCAACAGCAGCGGACGGGTCACCAAAGGCGGTCGCGCCTCGCCAACTCGGTTCTCAGGATCGCCGGTTGAGGCCATGGAACGAACCTAGGGGACGGGGCCGCGCGTAGGGGTCCCCTTTCGGTACCTGCTCGGCGGGCCGGCTCGGCACCGCAGCGCCGACCGAAAAGTCACTTTGTGTTAGGGTCAAATGTTTGGACGGAAGTGAGGGCTGGCGACTCCGTTCGTGCGGTTCCTCCTGATCGTCGGCTGCTCGTTCCTGCCGGGCCTTCCTCGGTACGTTCCCCCTGCGGAAGGCTCTTCATGAACCACCCGGACCACGTCGGCACCGCGTACGGCGACCCCGCCCGGCCCGTGACCCCCGCACCGGCGGTGCCCCCGATCGGCTTCGCCGACATGGAACTGCCGGCCGAGGTGCTGCGCACGCTCACCGCGCTCGGCGTGCGCGAACCCTTCCCGATCCAGGCAGCCACGCTGCCCAATGCCCTCGCCGGACGCGACGTCCTGGGGCGCGGCCGCACGGGATCGGGCAAGACCCTCGCCTTCGGCCTGCCGCTGCTCGCACGGACCGCCGGGCGGCGCGCCGAGCCGAAGCAGCCCCTCGCCCTGGTCCTGGTGCCCACCCGGGAGCTGGCCCAGCAGGTGACCGAGGCGCTCGCGCCGTATGCCGACGCCCTCCGACTGAGGATGGCCACCGTCGTCGGCGGCCTGTCGATCGGCCGGCAGGTCGCCGCGCTGCGCGACGGGGCGGAGGTCGTCGTCGCCACGCCCGGCCGCCTGCACGACCTCATCGAGCGCCGGGCCTGCAACCTGGGACGGGTACGGATCACCGTCCTCGACGAGGCCGACCAGATGTGCGACATGGGCTTCCTGCCGCAGGTCACCGAGGCGCTCGACCAGGTGCACCGCGACGGTCAGCGGATGTTGTTCTCGGCCACCCTGGACCGCGACGTCGAGGACCTGGTCCGCCGCCACCTCCACGACCCGGTCGTCCACTCCGTCGATCCGTCCGCCGGTGCGGTCACGACGATGGACCACCACGTGCTGGTCGTCCACGGCCCCGACCGGTACGCCGTCACCACGGAGATCGCCGCCCGCGACGGCCGCGTACTGCTGTTCCTGGACACCAAGCACGCCGTCGACCAGCTCACCCGGCACCTGCGGGCCAGCGGGGTGCACGCCGAGGCCCTGCACAGCGGAAAGTCCCAGCCGCAGCGCACCCGGACCCTCGCACAGTTCAAGAACGGCCAGGTCACCGTCCTGGTGGCGACCAATGTCGCGGCCCGTGGCCTGCACGTCGACGACCTCGATCTCGTGGTGAACGTCGACCCGCCCACCGATCCCAAGGACTACGTGCACCGTGCGGGCCGCACCGCCCGGGCCGGTGAGTCCGGCAGGGTCGTCACGCTGGTGCTGTCGGGCCAGCGCCGGGAGACGACCCGGCTGATCGCCGAGGCCGGCATCGAGCCGACGGTCACCAAGGTGCGGTCGGGCGAGGCGGAACTGAGCAAGATCACCGGCGCCAAGGCCCCCTCCGGCGTCCCCCTCGACGGCGGGCCCGCCGCACCCCGCCCCAAGAACACCAACGTCCCCTTCCGCGGCCTGGGCAGCAACAAAGCCACCGCCACCGCCCGCGGCACCGGCGGAAAGTCCCGTAAGGCAAACGAGGCCCGCAAGCTCGCCGAGGCCCGCGCGGCGGCCCGGGTACGACGCGGCGGCTGAGCGCCGCCGGCCTTACGCCGCGCGCCCGTTGACGGGGACGAAGTCACCGGGCGCCCTCTCGGCAACGCCCTCGCCGATGCTCCCGACGACGTCGGCGGCCTTGTGTCCGAGCGGGCACGGTAAGTCGTCGGATGCCGCTCCGCACCTGTTGCGGCAGGGCGTTCTCGCTCTTCGAAGCGGTGATCTGACACGTCGCAGGCGAGGGGTGAAATGGTACCCAAAGGGTGAAAATGGCATGATTTTCGAGCCGTGAGCCATGGTTGTGCCGCCCGTCCGCTTCGTGTTCCACGGTCGTTCCGTGCGGCACGGCGGGTGCAGGCGTCGTCGGCACGGTGAAGGATTCCAGCGGTACGAGGGGCGGTATGGCAGATACCAGCACCGTGGACAGGCTCGATCGGCAGCTGCTGCACGCACTGCAACTCGACGGGCGGGCGCAGTTCCGCCGCATCGCCCCGGTCGTCGGCGTCTCCGAACACACCATCGCCCGCCGGTACCGGCGGATGCGCACCGCAGGGCTGCGCGTCGTCGGCGAACCCGACCCCGAACGCCTGGGCTACACGCGTTGGCTGCTGCGGTTGCGGTGCGCGCCGGACGCCGCGACCACCATCGCCGACGCCCTCGCCCTGCGCCCCAACACTGGTTACGTCAGCATCGCGTCCGGCGGCACGGAGCTGCACTGCGCGATCAACACCACCAGTGCCGAGGAGGACGAGGACGTCCTGTTGCGCACCCTGCCCCGCACGCCCCGCATCGTCGCCTTCGACGCCCACTGCTTCCTGCGCACTTTTTGCGGCAACCCTCCCCACTGGTACACGAAACTGGGCGCCCTCACCCCCGAGCAGCACCAGGCGCTGCTCCCGCCCGGCACCGACGAGCCGTTCCCCGCGGCGGATCCCCCTTCCCTGACGGCACTGGGTGCGGCGCAGGAGACGGTCACGCTCGACGACGCCGACCACGGGTTGCTCGGCGCACTCGCCAAGGACGCGCGTGCCACGCTGCCGGAGTTGAGCACGGCCGTCGGCCTGTCCGCGTCGAGCGTCCACCGACGCCTGGACCGGCTCCGGGAGACGGGTGCGATCCGCATCTGTGTCGACTTCCCCCCGGCCCAGCTCGGCTACCGCAAACAGGCCGTGCTCTGGCTCCGGGTCGCGCCCGGGGCACTGCAGACCGTCGGGGAAACCCTCAGCGCCCATCCGCAGACCGACCTCGTCGCCGCCACCTCGGGCCCCTCCAACCTCGTCGCTACCGTCATCTGCCGCAACGCCACCGAGCTGTACCTCTACCTCAACCACTACGTCGGTGCCCTCCCCGAGGTCCAGGCCGTCGAGACCACACCGATCATCCGTGAGGTCAAACGCCTCACCCCGCGCGTACCGACGCGCCAGGCACCCGCCACCCACCTCCCCAGGAACCGCGGTCGCTGACCTGCCTGGCTGCCGGTCCGGCAGGGTCCTGGCTCGCTGCGGTGCTCCGTGCTGCCACTGAGGGCTGCCGCGGTCTGTCGCCGTCCGGCGGGGTCCGGCCCGGTCTGACGGCGGGTCGTTCGGTCGAGCGTGCGGAAATCTCTCATGGCACCCCTGCGTCGTGCTGGTTTCCTCCGGAACACGGCGGGTGGCTCCCCGGGCGGGCGGGGCGGTGCCCACGGTGGAGCTCCACGGGGGTTACGCCCCCAAGACAGCCGTGAGTTTGGAGACTTCCCATGCGCAAGTGGGGACCCCTGGTGGCGATATGCCTGGGGACGTTCATGTTGCTGCTGGACGTGACCATCGTCCTGGTCGCACTGCCGGCGATGTCGGACGCCTTGGGCACCGACCTGTCGGGCCTGCAGTGGGTGATCGACGGCTACGCCCTGGCCCTGGCAGCGGCCCTCCTCGGCGTGGGCATGGTCGCCGACATCAAGGGACGACGGCCCGTCTACCTGGCGGGTCTGGTGCTCTTCGCCGTCGCCTCGTTGGCCTGCGGCCTGGCCTCGTCGACCGGCATGCTGATCGCCGCCCGGATCGTCCAAGGGCTCGGCGCTGCCGCGATGTTCACCGCCACGTTGTCGTTGCTGACCGCCGCCTACACGGGCCGTGCACGGTCGGTGGCGCTGGGGGTCTGGGGCGCGGTGGCCTCCGGTGCCGCGGCGCTCGGTCCGGTCCTGGGCGGCCTGCTGACGCAGGGACTGACCTGGCGGTGGATCTTCTTCATCAATCTGCCGATCGCCGCCGCCACGGTGCTGCTGACCCAACGGGTGATCACCGAGCGGCCCGTGACGGAGCCGGCGATCGCCGTGCAGCGGCGGCGGATGGACGTCCCCGGCCTGCTGTTGTTCGCCCTCGCAGGCACCATGCTCGTCTACGGACTGACCCAGGCGCACGGTAGCGGATGGGGCGGCCTGCAGACCCTCTTCCCGCTGGGCATCTTCCTGGTCGCCGCGGTGGCCTTCGTCCTCGTCCAGCGGCGCAGCGCCCATCCGATGCTGGACCTCGCGCTGTTCCGACAGCCGACGTTCGTCAGCGCCGTGTTGGCCATTTTCGTCGGGCAGGTCGTGGCGTTCGGCTTCCAGCCCTACACGTCGGTGTGGCTGCAGTCCCTCACGGGCCTGTCCCCGTTGCGCGCCGGACTGGTGATCGTGCCGCAGGCCATCGCCGCGGTGCTGGTCTCCGCACTCGGCAGTCGGGCCCTCGCGCGGGTCCCGCTCAAGGCGAGGATGCTGGCCGGACTCGCACTCATCGGCGTCGGCGCGCTGGGGCAGGCCGTGCTGCACGCCTCCGCGGGCTGGGCGGTCCTGGTGCCCGGGCTCATCGTCAGCGGCCTGGGCGTGGGCCTGCTCACGCCGGCCTCCTCGGCCCTGGCGATGGAGGCGGTGGACAGCCGGCGCTCGGGGATGGCCAGTGGCGCCTACAGCACCTTCCAGCAGCTCGGCTACGCCCTCGGCGTCGCCGTCTTCGGAACGCTCACCGCCGCCCGGATGCAGCACGAGCTGACCGGCCACGTCCCCGACGCCCACCGGGCGGCCGGCCAACTCTCCGCCGGAACCATCGGGGAGCTGACCGACCACCTGACCGGGTCGGCGCGCGCCGCCACCGACCACCTGCTGCACGCGGCGTTCGCCTCCGGCCTGAACGCCACCGCCGTCATCGGCGCCGTTCTCGCCGGCGCGACCGTCGTGCTGATCACGGCCGTGCGCTTTTGCGCCCACACCTCCCCGGCGCCCGCATCCCGGGCCGCGGCGGCGTCCGAGCCCCGACGGCGGGCGACGCAGGACACCGCCCGCACCACCCACCCGTAAGGCACGACCCGCCGCGTCCCGACCGGGACGGGGCGAGAGCGGAGAACCACGATGAACACCTTCGCGACCGCGCACGAGGACCACCTGATCCCCGATCTGGTGGCCACGAACCTGGACCTCGTCGTTCAGGAGAACGCCCGGCTCGTCGCCCGGCTGGACCCCGACCGGTTCCGGCCCGTGCCCCGCCTGATCGACGACGCCTGGGCCCTGTACTTCACCGGGGCCGGCCGCTCGGGACTGGTGATGAAGGCGGCCGCGATGCGGATGATGCACCTCGGACGCACCGCGCACGTGGTGGGGGAGAGCACCACGCCGGCCATCACGGAAGGCTGCCTGCTGTGGGCGGCCTCCGGATCGGGCACCACCCCCGGTGTCCTGCGCACCGCCCGTGAAGCCCTCGACACGGGGGCTCGCGTGCTCGCCTTCACCACCGACCCCACCTCCCCGCTGGCCGCCGTCGCCACGCACACCGTCGTGCTGCCGGCCCCGGCCAAGCAGAGCCCCGACCAGGCAGCGTCCAGGCAGTTCGCCGGCAGCCTCTTCGAACAGTCGCTGCTGCTGACGACCGACGCCCTCTTCCACACCCTCACACAGCTCCAGGGCGAGGAACACGGCCAGTTGTGGTCCCGCCACTCCAACCTCGAATAGCCCGACCACCGACCCCACGCATCGCTCATCACCAGAAGAGAACGGAGTCCGTCATGCAGCTGCAGGCAGCCATGGACGTCACCACCACCCGACAGGCCCTGGACCTGGCCGCGAAGGTCGCCCCGTGGGTCGACATCCTCGAACTCGGCACGCCACTGATCAAGAACGAAGGACTCGGCGCCGTCCGCGCCGTCAAGGACGCCCACCCGCTGACCACCGTGTTCGCCGACCTGAAGACCGCCGACGCCGGCGAACTCGAAGCCGACCTCGCCTTCGGCGCGGGCGCCGACCTCGTCACGGTGTTGGGAACGGCGGGAGACTCGACCATCGCCGGCGCCGTCCGCGCCGCCGAACGGCACGGCAAGGCCGTGGTGGTCGACCTGATCGGCGTCGCCGACAAGGCCGGTCGGGCCCGCAGCGCGACAGGGCTCGGAGCGCGGTTCGTCGAGATGCACGCCGGCCTGGACGAACAGGCCGAACCGACCTTCAGCTTCCAGCGGCTGCTCGACGCCGGCCGGGAATCCGGCGTGCCGTTCTCCGTCGCGGGCGGCGTCAACGCCACGACCCTCGTGGCCGTCCGGGACGCCGGTGCCCTCGTCGCCGTCGTCGGCGGTGCCCTCTACAACGCGCCCGACCCCGCCCGCGCGGCACAGGCGCTGCGCTCCGCCCTCACCTGACGCCCCCTCACACGCGGTGGTCGGGGCGGCCCGAACGCCCCGGCCACGACACCGCAAAGGCAACTGCCATGAACGACACCACCGTGGTCAACATGAAGGGCCACGTCCACGACACCGCCTGGCGGGAGGGCGTGCGCTACGTGGGCCGCAGGATGGCCCGCGGCGGCTGGGACCTCCCGTCCTCGCGCTGGCACAACCCCTTCCCCGTCCTGCCCGGGCCCCCCGAGGCCCGCGAAATCGCCCTCCGCGCCTTCCACGACTACCTTCTCCACACCCCCCAACTCCTCGCGGACCTACCCCACTTGCGTGGGCAGGCGCTGGGCTGTTGGTGCGCACCTCGGCTGTGCCACGCACACGTCCTGGCCGCCCTGGCCGACCACCCGCGGTGGACCACCCTCGCCTGGTCCCGACTGCGCCCCCGCCTGCCCGGCTGACCCGGAACGGGCCGCACGCCCCGGCAGGTCACCACCCGCACAACCTCCCGTACGACTGAGGAAATCCAACGTGAGCACAGACAACTCCCCGCGCCGTCCCCGCATCCTGGCGGTGTCCGGCAGCCTGCGCGCCGGCTCCCACAACACCCAGGCCCTACGGGCCGTCGCCGCCTTGTTGGTGGAGGACGCCACCGTGACGGTGTGGGACGGCCTGGCGGCCGTGCCGCCCTTCTCGGAGGACGACGAGCACCTCATCGCCGGCGCCGTCGAGTCCCTGCGGGCCGCACTGCGCGACGCCGATCACGTCCTGATCGCCACGCCGGAGTACAACGCCTCGATTCCCGGGCAGCTCAAGAACGCCCTTGACTGGGCCTCCCGGCCGTTCGGCGACGCCGCCCTCACCGGCAAGGCCGTCACCGTGATCAGTGCCAGCCCCAGCACCTACGGTGCCCAATGGGCTCAGGACCACCTGCGCACGGTCCTCAGCACCGCGGGCGCCCACGTCACGGACTTCTCCCTCGCCATCCCGCAGGCACACACCGCCTTCACCGACGACGACGCCGCGCACCGCGCGGAGCTGCGCGGGCGTCTCACCGCCCTGGCCGACCACCTCCGGCGCCAGGCACGCCCCGAATGCGGGCAACCCGCACGTGACCAGGGCGCCCCGCGACGGCGCCTCAACCGGTGATGACGCGACTGACGGCACGGCCCAGGTCCTGCTGTTCGTTGTCCCGTAGCGGGGGCAGGGGGGTGGCCTGGGCCGGGTGGAGGGAGTCGAAGAGCAGGGCGATGAACCGGGCCCGCATGGAGGCGGTGGTGCCCGGCAGGGCGAGCCCCGCGATGCCCATCACCAGGAAGTGCGGGATGTCGGCCGCGGTGAGGTCGTCCCGCACTTCACCCGCCTCCTGGGCCCTCGCCAGCAGCGGCGCCAGCGAGTCGCTGAACTGCTGCAGGGCGTCGACGGCGACGTCGGCGAAGTTGCTGGCGAACGTGACCAGGCCCCGTTCGTCAGTGATCAGTTCGAGGAGGCGGGTGGCGACGTCCTGGAGGCTCTGGCGCGGGTGTGCGGAGTCCGTGGCCGCCTCGACCAGGGGGAGCAGATCGGTGCCGAGGATGTCGTCCAGCACCGCCCGGACGATGGCCTCGCGGTTGGGGAAGTGCCGGTACAGGGTGGCGATGCCGACGCCGGCCTCCGAGGCGATGCGGTCCAAGGAGCCCTCGCCGGACCCCAGGACAGCGCGTCCGGCCGCGACGATGCGCTCCACGTTGGAACGGGCGTCAACCCTGCGCGCTCGCGGCGTGCGGGACGTTTCCTTCGGCATGGGGCACTCCTCGCTGATTCACGTTGCAGGGTACCCACCTGCCCGTAGTGATAGTCTCCTATCGTATTGATAGGGCACTCTCACTTAACGGGTGGGGTGACTCCTGACCTGGGGAAGTGGGAAGCGGTTGTGTCCGTACTGCTGTACAAACTGGGACGGTTTGCCTACGCCAGGCCGTGGTTCGTGATCGCCGGATGGGCGGCGATCGCCGCGGCCGTGGTGTCGTTGCTGGTCGTCAATCCGGTCAAGCTCAGCAACGAGGTGCGCATCGACGGGACGCCGGCGCAGAAGGTCATCGACGACCTGGCCAAGGACATGCCGGAGGCGTCCGGAGGCCAAGGCATGCTGGTGTTCCGGGCGCGGGACGGCGGCCGGATCGATCGGCCGGCCAGTCATGGTGCGCTGCGCGCTGCCGTGGACGCCGTCTACCGGCACGAACACGTCGTCGACGCCCGCAAGGCACTGGCGCAGCAGGCGGACAAGGGCTCGGCTCATCCGCTGGCCCGCGCCCAGGATTCGGTCGCCGAGGCGGCGGGCCCGCCCAAGACGACCACGCCACCGGTGCCGTTGCTGGGGGCCGGCGGCCGCCCCCTGCCCGGGGTGCTGGTCTCCGCCGACGGATCCACCGCCATGCTGCAGTTCCAGTTCGACGAGCAGACCTACGAGTTGCCTGCCGGCACCATCGACCGCCTGGTCGAAGCCGCCCGGCAGCAGGCGGACCGCGGCCATCTGGAGGTGTTGCCCTCGGCCACGATGATGGAGATGCCCGAGGTCGTCGGCGTCGGCGAGATCGTCGGCCTGGTTGTCGCGGCCCTCGTCCTCCTGATCGCCCTCGGGTCCCTGGTGGCCGCCGGCCTGCCGCTGCTCGTGGCCATGACCGGCGTCGTCATCGGCGTGGGCGGCACCTTCGCCCTCTCCGGCGTTCTCGAAATCCACTCCCTCACCGTCATGTTGGCGCTCATGTTGGGACTGGCGGTCGGCATCGACTACGCGCTGTTCATCATCAACCGCCAGCGGCGCCTCATCCTCGACGACGGGCTGAGCGCCCGGGAGGCCGCGGCCCGCGCGCTCGGCACGGCGGGCAGCGCCGTGTTCTTCGCCGGCGGCACCGTCATCATCGCGCTCGCCGGACTCCTCGTCGTCGGCATCACCCTGCTCACCAGCATGGCCCTGGCTGCCGCCGCCACGATCGCCATCGCCGTGCTGCTCGCCCTGACGTTCCTCCCCGCCGTGCTGGGCCTGGTGAAGGAGGACATCTGCTCCGCCCGCGCGCGAGCCCGTGCCCACGAGCAGGTCGGGAACTCCGCACGGCGCGCGACGCGATGGGGCGACGCTCTGGTGCGTCGCAGAGGGCCGGTCTTCCTCGTCACCTGCCTGGTGACGCTGGCGCTGGCCGCCCCCGCCGTCGACATGCAACTCGGCTTGCCCTCGGGCGCCAGCTACCACTCCGACACCCCGCAGCGCCAGAACTACCAGGCGGTCAGTGCGGCGTTCGGCCCCGGATACAACGGCCCCCTGATGGTCGTGGCGCGCTCCGCGGAACGGGGCCGCCCGCTCACACCGCAGAGCCTGGCCGCGATAGCCCGCGAACTCAAGGCGGCCGAGGGCGCCGACTCGGTGAGCCTCGCGGCGATGAACTCCACCGGAAACACCGCCCTGTTCGGACTCGTCCCCCAACGCGGGCCGAACGACGAGGGCACCAAGCAGCTCGCCGCCACGGTGCGCGCCCAGAGCCACTCGCTCGACGCGGCGCACGGCGTCACCTTGGGCATCACCGGCTTCACGGCACTGGCCATCGACGTCTCCGACCGCCTCGCCGACGTTCTGCCGCTCTACCTGATGACCGTTCTGGGCCTGTCGCTCGTCGTCCTGCTCCTGGTGTTCCGCTCCCTGCTGATCCCGCTGATGGCCACCGCCGGGTTCCTGCTCAGCGTGACCGCCACCTTCGGCGTCACCACGGCGGTCTTCCAGTGGGGTTGGCTCCAGCCGTTGATCGGGCTCGATGCGACCACCCCCGTCGTCAGCCTGCTGCCCGTCATCGTCACGGGCGTGCTCTACGGACTGGCCATGGACTACCAGGTGTTCCTGGTCACCTCCATGCGCGAGGCCCACGTGCGCGGCGCGGACCCGGTACGGGCGACCGTCTTCGGCTTCGCCCAGGCGAGCAGGGTGGTCATCGCAGCCGCCACGATCATGGTGGCGGTCTTCTCCGGATTCGTCTTCAACGGCCAGCCGATGATCAAGCAGCTCGGGTTCGCCCTCGCCGTCGGAATCCTGATCGACGCGTTCGTCATCCGGATGACGTTCGTTCCCGCGGCCATGGCGCTCGCCCGGGGAAAGGCGTGGTGGCTGCCCGCCTGGCTGGACCGGATCGTGCCGGACCTCGACGTCGAGGGCGACAAGCTCGACCTGCGCCTGTCGACACCGGATGCCGGAGCCCGGCGCGAAGGGCACCGGACAACGCGCTGACCGTTTTCCCGTCGCGCCACCGGCAGCGCGTCGCCACGCCGGGCCGATCCGGCCCGGTCAGGCGATGTCGGCGTGGTGCCGGTGCGCGTGCCGGTGGAACTCGGTGCCCAGCCGGGTCAGCTCCGACTCGGGGCAGACCCGGCACAGGCGGGGGAACAACTGGTGCTCGCAGAGCCGGACGTGCCGACCGAACGCCGCCGACAGCCGCTGGACCTGCCCGTCGAAGCCCGGCCCGCGGGACGAGGCGGACTCCGCCGGCTCCAGGGCCCACAGCACGTCCGGGTACTCGGCCTCCAACTGCCCGGCTAGGGCGTCGCCGCCCCGCACCTCGTACCGCACCGTCGGCAGCAGGAACCGGCGTTCCGCGACGGCGTGCCGCTCCAATTCGGCGGCGGCGTGCCGTACGAGTCGCTCCTGTTCGGGGCTTCCCGCCCCGGCGCTGCCGATCCGGTCCAGCAGGGCCTGGAGCGTGCGGTGGTCGCGCTTCAGCTCCCACGTCAGCTCGGACTGGCGCATGATGCGGCACATCGGAACTCCTCTCGGCCACGACGGGCTGGATTTCGGAATCGCCACTGGTGTCCGCGCGGAAATGCGTCCTGCGCGGCAGTGGGGAATCCGGGTGGGAATCTCCGGGAGTGGAATTATCCGAGCGAGGCTCGGGAATTCCCGAAAATCCACTGTACGGGGCCGCGCGATCGTCAGTATCGGCTGATCGGTGGATGGGGTGGTGGAACGGCTTCCCGGCGGGCGTGTTCAGCGGCGAGGGCGGGGGGGGGGCTGGTGCCTGCGAGCGATGTTCCTGCTGCTGGCGGGCATCTTGCAGCTGCTTTGGGGGCCTTTCGGTGCCTGATATTCGGGGTGTGCCGGCCGCGCGGACGGCCCCCGCCTGCGGGTGCGGGAATTCGTAGGGGGACCGCCCCATCCTCCTTTCGGTTGGAATCCCTCGATGACCAGTTGAACCTTTCTCCATTCTCTTCACTACGCTCTTTTGGCTCCTTAGCGTTGATGCCATGAAAGCGAACGTAGAGCAAATGAACGTGGAATGCGTCGACCCGGTGCGCCTCTGTGCCTTCTGGTCCCAGATCCTGTCCGGCGCGTCGACCCCGCCCCGAGGCGAACCGGCGGCGGTCACCTCCGCCGGCCCGATCGCCATGTCCTTCTACCGGAGGCGTGCCGCCGCCTGCCCCCGCTCCTGCGTGGACATAGCGGTGGACTACCTGGAGTCGGCCGTGGTGCGTGCCGTGCGCCTGGGCGGGACGCCGATCGGCGGCATCGATCGCAGCGGGGAACGCCCGCTCCAGGTCATGAAGGACCCCGAAGGCAACGTCTTCCGCTTCCTCGCCCGATGACCGGCGGGCTCTCGCTGCGGCAGTTGGAATACCTCACGACGGTGGCGGACGAGGGGCGCCTCACCCCCGCGGCGGCGCGCCTGTTCGTCACGGTCCCCACCCTCTCGCAGCAACTCAAGACCTTGGAACGGGGCGTGGGCACCGCACTGGTGGAGCGCGGCGCGAACGGCGTGCGCCTCACCGCCGCGGGTGAGGCGTTCCTGCCGTTCGCCCGTGCCGCGTTGCGCAGCGCACGGCTCGCCCAGGAGGCGGCCCGCGCCGCGGACGCGCGGAGACGCGCGGCGGTCCGTTTGGTCACGCTGCCCCCGCTCCTGCCCGGCCTGCTGCCCGCGCTCGTGGACACGGCACGGGCACACGTCGACGCCCCGCTCGTCGTCGAGGTCCGCGAAGAGAGCCGCCAACTCCGAGCGGCCGTGCGATCCGGCGCGGCGGACGTCGCCGTCGGACCGCGTCCTGGCCGCTGGGACGGTCGCATCGACTGCCTGGCAGCCGAGGAAGCCGTGATCGTGTGCGCGTCGGACGACCCACTGGCCGGGCGGGAAAGCCCCCTGGAGAACCTGCTGCAACGTGACTGGATCGTCCACCACGGCGAGGGCTGGGACCCGCAAGACCTGACGGCCGGCGCACCGGGGGGCGATGCACTCCGCTGGCCGTTCCCCGTGGCCGAGGTGCCCACCGTCGAAGCGGCCGTGGTGCTCGCCGTGGCCGGCGCCGGCGTCACCGTGGCCCCGCGCAGCGCACTGCCCGACGGGGCGGCGGACTGCGTCATCCGCCTCGCGCCGAGGCAGATCCGCGAAACCTCGATCTATCGAGCGGCGGGAGCGGCAGCGCCGGTCGAGCGCTGCTGCCAGGCACTGCGGACCGCGGTGGCCCGCGCCGCACGCTCCGCGGAAGCCACGGGCGGCGCCGACGAGCAGCAACGCCCGCCCGCTGGATGACTCCGAGCCACCGCACACGAGGTCCGACCGAGGAGGCGGCACATGAACCCCACACCCCCGCCCGGCGGGAGGCCGAGGAGCCCCGCGGTGCTCGACGACGCCCGCGTCACCGACGTCCACGGAGCCCTGGGCTCGATCCGCGCGGCTGCCGACGGACCCCGCCGGGGGACCGGAACGAAGGTCAAGACCTTGCTCGCCGTCGTCGGCCCGGGCCTGATCGTGATGGTCGGGGACAACGACGCCGGCGCCTTCGCCACCTATGGCCAGGCGGGCCAGAACCACGGGACCGCGCTGCTGTGGACGCTCCTGCTGCTGATCCCCGTGCTGTACGTGAACCAGGAGATGGCGCTTCGGCTCGGCGCCGTCACCGGGGTGGGGCACGCGCGCCTCATCCTGGCGCGCTTCGGACGGTTCTGGGGCGCCTTCTCCGTCGTCGACCTGTTCGCGCTCAACGCCCTGACGGTCGTCACGGAATTCATCGGCATCGCGCTCGCCCTGCGGTACCTGGGACTGCCGGAGGTGCCCGGCGTGCTGGCCGCGGCCTGCCTGGTCGTCGCCGCGGCGTGCACCGGCTCGTTCCGCCGCTTCGAACGCTTCGCGGTCTTCCTCTGCGTCGGGAGCCTGTTGGCCGTCCCGCTGTACGTGATGGCCCACCCGCCGGCCGCGCAGATCGCCCGAGGACTCCTGCCGTCCGCCCCGTCCGGCGGTTCCGGGCTCGGTGACGTGCTGCTGTTGATCATCGCGATCGTCGGCACGACGGTGGCCCCCTGGCAACTGTTCTTCCAACAGTCGTACGTGGCCGACAAGCGGATCACTCCGTGCCTCCTGCGCTACGAGAAGGCCGACCTGTGGATCGGCATCGCCGTGGCGATCGTCGGCGCGGGTGCCGTCATGGCCTTCACGGCTGCGGCGTTCGCCGGAACCGCGGGCTTCGGCCACTTCGGCGACGCGGCGGGCATCGCCCGAGGTCTCGAAGCCCATGCGGGTCGGGCCGCCGGCGTCCTGTTCGCGGTCGCCCTGCTGGACGCCTCGGTCATGGGCGCGTCCACCGTGTCCCTGTCCACCGCCTACGCCCTGAGCGACGTGCTCGGCGTGCCGCACTCCCTCCACCGGGGCGTGCGCGGAGCGAAGGGGTTCTACGCCTGCTTCGCCTTGGTGGTCGCCGTCGCAGCGGCCGTCGTGCTGATCCCCGGATCCCCGCTCGGTCTGCTCACCGAAGGCGTGCAGACGCTGGCCGGCGTGCTGTTGCCGTCGGCCACGGTCTTCCTGTTGCTGCTCTGCAACGACCGCATGGTCCTGGGGCCTTGGGTCAACGGGCGGCTGACGAACGCCTTCACCGCGCTCACGGTCGGTGTGCTCGTCGTGCTCTCGTTGATCCTCACCGCGACGGTGCTGCTTCCCCACCTGTCTCCTGCCTGGACGGCGGGCATCGCGGCGGCCACCGGCGGCTTCTCGGGACTTTCGGCGCTGGGGTACGCGGAGGTGCGGCGCAGGCGTCGCGGCTTCACCCGCGCCCCGTTGCCCATCGACCGGAGCCAACGGCAGGGCTGGCGCATGCCGCCGCTGGCGGAACTCCCGGCGCCCGTCGTCTCCACCGCCCGCAAGGTGGGTCTGACCGTGCTGCGCACCTACCTGGGGTTTGCGGTCGTGCTCGTCATCGTCCGCATCGTCCAACTGGCCACGGGATGACGGCCACCGGGCGCGCCGTCGCGCACCGCCGGCTCCGCTCCGTCCCGTTCCCGCGCCGGTCCCGGCTTCGCCCGGGCGAGCCGGTTCGGGTGGGGCGCTTCGGCCGTCGGGAGGAGTGGGCGGCGCGGTACCCATGAAGCGGGCGGGAAGCGGGGACAGCCCACGGGGCGGCCCGCGCGGCGGAGCCCACGGAACGAGCGGGAGTGGTGGATGCACCGGCAGGACGACGTCGACGGCCGGCACGTGGCGGTGGCCCGCGTCACGTCCTGGCTGCGGGTCGACTGGGAACCGCAGGCGGCCGCCCGACCGGGCCCGGGGGTGGCGGCCGGGGTGGCCCTCGCCGCGCCACTGCTGGTCGGGCTGGCGGTGGGACGTCCCGAGGCGGGTGCCGCACTGCTCCTCCCGGCGCTCCTGGTCGTCCTGCCGCTGCCGCCGGACGCCGACCTCGGTGAGCGGGCGCGACAACTGGTGGCCCGGGTCGCGGCCGTCACCCTCGCGGGCGTGTACGCCTACCTCGTCGGCGGACGGGTGTGGGCCCTGGTGCCCGCGATCGTGGTGGCGGCCGTGCTGGGCGCGCGGGCGCCGCGGGTCGGATCCGTGGCGCCCCTGGCCGTGGTCCTGATCGGCATCGGCGGTCCCACCGCGGCCTTCGGCGTACCCGGCCTGGCGCAGCTCGCCGGCGGCCTGTGGGGCGCTGCCCTGATGCTGCCCCGTTGGCGGCGGCATCCGTCCGGGGGGCCCGCCCCGCCGCCGCCCCGACCGGACCGGACGCACCTCGTGCGGCTCGGCCTGACCGTGGCGGCCGCCGCCACGCTGATGGCGGCCGTGCACCACTTGACGGGGAGCGGCCACTGGTTGGTCACCGGCACCCTGCTGGCCCTGCGGCCCACCCCGGAAGGCACCCGCGCCAAGACGCGGCAGCGCGTCATCGGCAACACGCTCGGCGGGGTCGTCGGTACGCTGCTCGTCCTCTTCCGCCCCGGGCAGCTGACCGTCGCCCTGCTCATCGGCGCGGTCGGGACGCTCGCCTACGCCTTGCGGCCCGCCAACTACCTGTACTGGTGCCTGGCCTTCCCGATGCTGCTGCTCCTGATGGACGCCTATCGCGAACCCGTCCCGTGGTACACGGCCGTGGTCCGGGTGGCCCTCGTCCTCGCGGGCGGCCTCCTGGCCGTGTTCGCCACCCGCTGGCCGCGACCGCCGGCGCCGCCCCCGCCCGACGTCTGACTCAGCCCGTAGCCGCCCGCTCCAGCCCGAGCGCGGTGGCCACCAGCCCGATGTGGCTGAACGCCTGGGGGAAGTTCCCCAAGTGGCGGCGGGCCAGCGGGTCGTACTCCTCGGCCAACAACCCGACGTCGTTGCGCAGTCGCAGCAGCCGCTCGAAGAGCGCGGTCGCCTCGTCGACGCGCCCGGTCAGTCGCAGCGCGTCCGCCAGCCAGAACGAGCAGATCAGAAACGTCCCCTCGGTGCCGGGCACCCCGTCGGCCGGGCCGCCCGTGGTGCTGTAACGGCGTACCAGACCGTCGTGGGAGAGGGCCGCACGCACGGCATCCACGGTGCCCGTCACGCGGGGATCGTCGCCCGGAAGGAAGCCGAGCTGCGGAATCAGCAGCGTCGCCGCATCCAGGTCGGCGGACCCGTACGCCTGGGTGAAGCTGCCGCGTGCGGAGTCGAAGCCCCGGTCACAAACGTCCCGGTGCACCTCGTCGCGCATGCGCCGCCAACGCTCCGGATCACCCTCCAGTTCGGGATGGGCCTCCAGGGTGCGCACCGCCCGGTCCGCCGCCACCCACGCCATGACTTTGGAGTGCACGAAGTGCCGGCGGGGGCCGCGCACCTCCCACAGTCCTTCGTCCGGCTCGCGCCAATGGGACTCCAGGAAGGCCAGCAGGCTCAACTGCAGCCGCCAGGCATGCGGTTGGGGCGCCGGAATGCCCGAGGTCCGCGCCACGTGCAGGGCGTTGATGACCTCGCCGTACACGTCCAGTTGGAGCTGGTCGACGGCGGCGTTGCCGACCCGTACGGGACGCGAGTCGACGTGCCCGGACAGCCAGGGGAGTTCCATTTCGGGCAGCCGCCGTTCACCGGCGAGCCCGTACATGATCTGTAGGTCTTCGGGGTCGCCCGCGGCGGCCCGCAGCAGCCAGCTGCGCCAACTCGCGGCCTCCTCGACGTACCCCGCCGACAACAGGGCACCCAGCGTCATCGTGGCGTCGCGCAGCCAGCAGTAGCGGTAGTCCCAATTGCGGACCCCGCCCGGTTCTTCCGGCAGCGACGTGGTGGGGGCGGCCACGATGCCCCCGGTCGGGCGGTAGATCAACGCCTTCAGCGTGATGAGCGAACGCACCACGGCATCCCGGTACGGCCCGTCGTAACGGCACCGCCCGGTCCACTGCCGCCAGCCCTTCAGCGTGCGCGTCAGCGTCTCGTACGGATCGGTCTCCGGCGGCCGCTCCAGATGGGAGGGGTGCCAGGTGAGCGTGCAGGCCACCCGCTCACCCGCCCGCACGGCGAACTGCGACCCGATGCCCGACCGCGCACCCCGGGTGGCCACCGCCGGACGGGAGCGCAGCCACACCGAGTCCGGTCCGGCGACGGCCACGTGCTGGCCGTCCGCCTCGTAGACCCACGGCGCGACCCGCCCGTAGTCGAACCGCAGCCGCAGCTCGGACTCCATGACGACGGAGCCCGACACGCCCTCGACGACGCGGACGACCTCGGGGGCCGTCACCCGCTGCGGCATGAAGTCCACCACTTTGACGGTGCCGTCGCCCGTCTCCCAGAGGGTCTCCAGGACCAGGGAGTCCGCGGCGTACGCCCGCCGGGTGCAGCAGCCCTCGGACGCGGCCGCCGGGGCGATGCGCCAGTGGCCGTTCTCCGGGCCGCCGAGCAGCGCGGCGAAGCACGCGCCCGAGTCGAAGCGGGGCAGGCACAGCCAGTCGACCGAGCCGTTCCTGCCCACCAGGGCCGCGGTCTGGAAGTCGCCGATCAGGGCGTACTGCTCGATCGGGAGGGGGACCGGCGCCATGTGCACCTCCTACCGGCCGCCGGCCGGCGCGGAGCCGGATGCCGGGTGGGCATCGGGCCCCGGAGCCTCGTCGGCTCGGGAAGCTCGGCCGGGCTGACCATTGTGGAGCCAGGCACCCGTGGGTGCCACCGGCGCCTGGGGGGCCGGCCGCCTCGCGACGCGGCGATCGCGCGCGGCGCAGGCGGGCGGGTTCCCCTCCGAACGGGGGATGCCCGCACCACCCGGGACCGCCCGACTGGCCGATGGGATCCCCCGCCACCGCTCCCTACCGTCGCAACTGTGACGGCCACGACCCGGACCGGGGCGGGGCCCGACCCGGTCCGATCCGCCGTGCGACCGCGCGGCCCGCGAGGGAGGAGGCCAGTGATGGACCAGGAAGTACGGCACGTGGTGGTGGAGGCGGGCGATCCGAACGGCGGCCGGAGTGCCCTGCGCCGGGCCGGTCAGGAGGCCGTGCGGCACGGCGCCCGACTGTGTCCGGTGCTCGTGCGCCCGCCGGCCCGGTCCGCGCCCCCGGGCGGGCCACGACCGCCGCTGCCGGAGGACGAGACCCTGGAGACGTGGGCCGACTGGCTGCGGAGCCTCGATGCGGCCCTCGGCACGGCGCTGGGCGGACTGGCGCCCACCGTGGACTGCGATCCCCTCGTGGCATGGGGTTCTCCCGGACCGGCCATGGTGGCCGCCGCCGAACGGGAGGGCGACGACACCCTCCTGGTCGTACGGGCCGACGAACCCGGTGTCCGGCACCTGCTCGGGCCCCCCTCGACCGCCCGGTACTGCCTGAAGCACTGGCTCGGTCCGCTCCTGCTGGTGCCCGCCGACCCGCCGGAAGGTCCCGCCGTGGGGAGCGGCGGCGGGGGAGCCGAAGCGTTCGCACGAGGGCTGGGGGCGAGGTGCCGCGGTCCTGCGACGCCTCCGTCCACCGGGGCAGGGGGACCCCGTGGCTGACCCCTCCCTCGACGTGTTCGAGGCAGCAGCCCGCCACCGCGCCGCGGCGGGAGCCGGTGCGGCGCCCGGGTCCGTGCCCGCACTGGCCCGGATCGCCTTCGTCCACGCACCCGGCGGCATCGCGCTGCTCGACACCTGCGGCTACGAACTGATCACCAACCCCCGTTGGGAAAACGTGCTCGGCCCGCTGCCGGCCGTCGGAGTCCGCCCCTGGACCGCGCGGCTACCGGCCGAATTGCGCCGCGCCGGCCGTGGCCTGCTGGAACATGCCCTCGCGGACGGCGACGGGCGTCCCGTCGAGCGTCTCTTCACGCTCCCCGGAACCGGAGAGCGGGACCGCTCGGTGCTCGTCAAGATCCGGAACACCCCGGCACTCGGGCACTGCGTCGCCACGGCGTTCGACGTGACCGACGAACTCGCCGAACGCCAGCAGCAGTTGAGCCTCGCGCTGCGCACCGCGTCCCTCGCGGCGTGGAGCGTGGACCTGACCACCGGGGAGGAACGCTGGTTCGACGATTCCGAGGAGCTGTACGGGATGCGCGCGGCGGCGCACCGGTTGGTGCCCCGGCTCCAGGAGGCCATCGCACCGGAGCACCGCCAGGCCGTCCAAGAGGCGTTCGCCGACCTGGAGGACGCGGGCGACCAGGTGGAGACCACGTACGCCATGCACGACGACGAGGGCCGGCGCCGCTGGATGCGCGTCGACGCCCGGATCCACCCGCTGAGCACCCCGCCGCACCGTTGGTTGGTCGGCGTCACCCGCGACGTCACCGACGAGGTCGACCGGCGCGGCGCCCTGGAGGAAACGGTGCGGCAGGAGGCCGACCGCGCGGACCGGATCGAGGAGATCGCCGCGGCCCTGGTCTCCGCGTCCACCACCGGCGCGGTCGGCGCGGCGATCACCGAACGCGTCCCCCAGGCGATGGGCGCCATCGGCACGCTGGTCATGAGGGCCGAGCACGGGCGGTTCAGGTCGCTCGCCGCGTCCGGGGCCGGCACGCCCATGGCGCAGCTCCTCGACGGCATGTCCCTCGACGCCCAGGTGCCCGCCGCGCGCGTCGTACGCGACGACCGCGCCTGCTACATCAGCAACCCCCAGGAACACCGCGCCGTCACCGAGGGCGATCCGTACGACCTGCTCTCCCGCACCCAGGCACGGTCCTGGGCCATGCTCCCGCTGAGCTGCGCGGGCCGGCCGTCCGGCGTGCTCGCGTTGGACTTCGCGCGCTGGCACGACTTCCCACCGTGCGAACGCGCACTGCTGTCGACCGTCGCCGGCCTGACCGGCCAGGCACTGGCCCGGACCGCCCTGGTCCAGGACCGCGTCGAACTCGCCCAGGCGGTCCAGCACCTGCTGATGCCGTCCCGGCTCTCCCAACTGGCCGGACTGCGGATGGCCGGACGGTACGTGCCCGCCTGCGACGGCGTCCGCATCGGCGGTGACTGGTACGACGCGTTCCCCCTCGCCGACGGGCGCTACGCACTGTGCGTCGGCGACGTCGAAGGCCACGACGTGCGGGCGGCCGCCGTCATGGGACAGATCCGCACGGCGGTACGCGCCTACTCCCAGACGGAGCCCGGGCCGGGCGCCGTCCTGGCCAAGGCGAACGACCTGCTCTCCTCCCTCGGCGGTGAGCACTTCGCGACCTGCACCTACCTGGTCCTCGACGAGCAACGCGGCTGCCTGGAAGCGGCCACCGCCGGCCACGTGCCCGGCGTCGTAGGACACACCGACGACACCACCGAACTACTGGCCCCGCCGCCCGGACCGCCGCTGGGCGTCCAGCCAGGCAGCGCCTACGTCACCGTGAGTCGTCCGCTGACCGCGGTGCGCACGCTGGTGCTGCTCAGTGACGGCCTGGTCGAGGGGCCGGAGCTGGACCTGGACGACGGACTGGAGCGGGTGCGCGCGATCGTGGTGGACCACCGCGACGCGTCCCCCGAAGACCTGGCGGACGCCCTGCTGACCGTGAGCGCACGCACCGGCCACCTCGACGACGCCGCCCTCCTCGTCGTCCGCCAGGAGCCGACCGGTTGACGGCAGGGTCCACCGGCAGGACCTCCCATCGGCGGGAGGCCGATCGGACTCCCGTTTCCTAGCCTGGCGGAAGACCTTCGAGAAACGGGAGACCTCCGAGAAACGGAAGACCTCCGAGAAAGGGGAAAGACCATGCCCAGCACCGAAGACGTGGAGCGGGTCGTCGTGGGTGTCGACGGCTCGGAAGGGAGCCTGGCAGCGCTCCGGCAGGCCGTGCACGAGGCCCGGTGCCACGGGGCCGAACTGTGCCCCGTCATCGCCTGGACCCCGCCCGGCGGCGAGGCGCTCACCGCGCAGTGCCCCGTCCCCGAGCCCGAGGACCTGCGGAGGGAGTGGATACGCCTGGCCCGGGCCCGCCTCGACGCCGCCTGCGCACGGATCCTGGGCGATGCCGGCGCCGACCTGACGGTCTCGTCGAGGGTGCTGCGCGGGCGGGCCGAGGACGTGCTGACCCGCTCCGCCCGCAAGCCGACCGACCTCCTGGTCATGGGCGCGGGAAGCCACGGGCGCCTCCACCGCCTGCTGTTCGGCTCGGTCAGCCGGCTCGCGCTGAAGCGTGCCCAGTGCCCCGTCCTCGTCGTCCACCCCGACCAGGGGCACGCGGCGCTCGACCCTGGGCAACGCACTGCCGCGACGGACCAGGCGACCTCGGCCGACCGCTGACGGGACCGCCCGGGCCCCTACTCCAGGAGGCCGCGCCGCATGGCTTCGGCCACCGCGGCGGCACGGTCGGAGACGCCGAGCTTCTCGTAGAGCCGCTGGGTGTGCGTCTTGACGGTGCTGGCGCCCAGGAACAGTTCCTCGGCGAGTTGCGGGATGCTCTTCCCGTCGGCGAACCCGTGCAGCACCTGGCGTTCGCGCTCGGAGAGCACCGCCGGATCGCGGTCGGCACGGAGCCGGATCTGGTCCACCAGGCCGCCGGCGAGTTCTTCCGGGACGACCCGCTTGCCGTGCGCCACCTTCAACACCGCGTGCACGATCTCGCTACGCTTGGCGTCCTTGGCGAGGTAGCCGCAGGCCCCCTCCTCGATGGCGCGGAAGACGACGGCGCTGTCGGTCGTCGTCGACAACAGCAGTGTGCGGGTGGGCAGTTGGTCCCGGACGACGGCGTGCACGACGGCGATGCCGTCCAGCTTGGGGATGCGGTAGTCGAGCAGGGCCACGTCGGGCTTCAACTCGCGGATGGCGGCGAGTGCCTGTTCGCCGTCCGCGGCCTCGGCCAGCACCTCGATCTTGCCGCTGAGCTGGAGGCCCCGGGTGACGCCCTCGCGGAACACCGGATGGTCGTCGGCGACAACGACCGTGACCTGCCGGCTCGAACTCGTCATCGGTCCGTCACCTTCCGTCGCGCCGCACGGGAGAACGCTGGGAGCGTTCACCACCGTAATCGGGGCCCGCGGTGCACGCCTCTCGGACTGGGCCGGACAACCGCGCCCACGAGGGGATTCCCACCGCCGACCGGGGGCGGATGCGCACCCGCAGGATCCGTCGTACGGTCGGCCGGTGAAGCAGCCCCCGTCGACCGACATCCGGGCGGTATCCGGGCGGTGGACGCGTTCGGACGGTGCACGATGACCACACGGTGGCGTGAGCAGCAGTTCACGGCGATGTCCGACCTGACCGGCCGCTACGTCGCGCGACTGCGGCTGCCGGCACTGCTGCCGATCCTGTTCGCCGGGCTCGCCGCCGAGCAGCGCCTGATCACCCCGTGGTTCTTCGTCTGCTTGGGCCTGTACGCCGTCTGGGCCCTGGTGCGGCTCGCCCTCGTACACCGCCCGCACGCGGCCGGGGCGCGCGGCGCGGTGACCGCGGCCGCCATCGACGTGGTGGCCGTGACGCTGCTCGGGGGACTGTCCGGAGGCCCCGAATCAGCGGTGCGCTACGCCTACTTCGTGCTGCCGATGGCGAGCGTGATGTGGCAGCGGCCCAGGCTCACCGGCTGGCTCAGCGCGGCCTGCGTGGTCGGGTACCTGGCGATGACCCTGCCGCACCTGTTCCTGACGCCCCACGCGGACTACTGGCCGGTGCTGGTGGACGAGGCCTACCTGTTGTGGAGCGTCGGCGTGTGCGTGCTCGTCGCGGCCCTGCTGCGCCGGCGCAGCGAACGCGTCGCCCAACTGCTCGACAACCGAGAGACGCTGTTGCGCGACGCCCTGGACGCCGAGGAACGCGAACGGGCCCGACTCGCCGACGCCTTGCACGACGGCGCGGTGCAGAACCTCTTCGCCTCCCTCCACGACCTGGAGGAGGCCGAGGCCAAGGCACCCTCAGCCGAACTGGACCGTGCCGCGCGGGAGATCCGCGGCTCGGTCCGCGAGATCCGTGAAGTGATCTACGTGCTCCACCCCCAGGTACTGGCGGCCGCCGGACTGGCCCCCGCGTTGGAGTCCCTGGGGGAGCGGTTGGCCCGGCGCGGCGGCTTCGTCGTCCACTACGACCTGGACATGCCGGACCGGGACCCCGCCGAGGCGTTGCTGTTCTCCGTCGCCAGGGAACTCCTCACCAACGTCGTCAAGCACGCGGACGCCGACAACGTCTGGCTCACCCTCGCGCACGACACCGACCACGTCGTGCTGCGGGTACGCGACGACGGCAGGGGATTCGACACCGACGTCGTCCAGGAGCGCCTGAAGGCCGGGCATATCGGCCTGGCCAGCCACTACGTCCGCGTGGAGAGCGCGGGCGGAACCTTCTCCTTGGACAGCTCCCCGCAGGGCTCCACCACCGTCGAGGTGCGGCTCCCCACCCGGCCGCAGACCGACCCCCACTGAGGGCGCACGGTCCGGCACCCGCCCGATCGGCGGACCGCACCGTCAGGAGGACGAGCGGCCGATCGGACGCGGTCCCGGACCCGGCCCGGATGCCAGTGTGGACGGCGAGCGGCCGTCCCGAGTCCCGCCCGACCGACTGATCGGACCGGTGCCGCGCCACGCCGCGGCCCAGCGTCCTCGCGTGCCGCGCAACCCGAACCGGAGCGGCACGCCCCTGTCTGTCGCCGCCCAGGAGGCATCTTCATGTTCCGCGCGTATCGAGCACTCGGCCAGGTGTCCGGTGCCCGACCCCTGTTCGCGGCAGGCGTCGTCGCCCGGCTGCCCAGGGCCATGATCGGCCTGGGCATCGTCACCATGGTGGCGCGCAGGACCGGCGACTACGCGCTGGGCGGAGCGGTGTGCGCCGCCTACTCGCTGGCCGTGGCCGCGCTCGGACCGCTGGTCGCGCGGGCGGTGGACCGCCACGGCCAACGCCGTGTCGCCCGCCCCGCCCTGGCCTGCGCCTTCGGAGCCCTGAGCGGCCTCGTCGCGTGCAGCGCGGCCGGCGTTCCCGGCTGGGCGCTGTTCCCGTGCGCCCTGGCCGCCGGCACCATGCCCAACGTCGGCGGCCTGGTCCGGGCACGGTGGGCCCACCTCTGTCGAGACGACCGGATCCTGCACACCGCGTACTCGGCGGAATCGGTGGCCGACGAACTCGCCTTCGTCGCCGGCCCCATCCTCGCCGTCATGCTCGCCACGGTCCTGTTCCCCGAGGCGGGCGTGCTCGCCGCGATCGCGGCCGGGGCGATGGGCCTGCTGGCCCTGACCGCACAACGGCGCACCGAACCGCCCACCAGGCCCGCTCCCGGCCGCGCGCCTCGCCACAGCGTGCTGCGCACCCCCGGTATGCCCGTCCTGGTCACCGTGTTCGTCGCGTTCGGCACGATCTTCAGCAGCACCGAGGTGATCACCGTCGCGTTCGCCACCGCACAAGGGCACCGGGGTGCCGCGGCGTTCGCCCTGGCCGCCTTCGGCGTCACCAGCGCCGTGGCCGGACTGGTCGTGGGGGCCTGCAAGCCTCGTTGCAGCCCGCCGGTGCGGCTCGCGATCGCGCTGCTGGCCCTCGCGCTGAGCCTGCTGGGCATGCCGTTCGCGAGCGGCGTGGGCCACCTGACGCTGGTCCTGCTTCTCGCCGGGCTGTTCATCTCGCCGAGCCTGATCACCACCTACGGCCTGGTCGAGCGGCTGGTTGCCAAGGAGCGGCTCAATGAGGGCATGACCTGGTTGCTGTCCGCCATCACCTTGGGCCTGTCATTGGGTTCCGTGACCGGCGGGTACGCCGCCGACCGGCTCGGCGCGCAGCACGCCCTCTGGCTGCCGGTGTGCTGTGCCGTGGCCAGCGCGCTGCTCGGCGCCCTCGGGACCGTTCGGTTGCGCGGCACGTCGGGGGGATCCGCGGCCCTCGCCCCGGCCCGGTCGGTCGGGGGCGCCCGGTCGGCGGGGACGCCGGGCCCGGTGTCCGTCGCGCCTGGCCCGCATCGTCCCCGGTGTTCCTCGCACGGTCGACCGCCGCGCCGCACGTCCCACGAGGGTGACGACCGCACCGCGGCCCGACGCCTGATCGCCCGCATCAAGCAGTGACGCCCGACAGCTGGGAGGGAGCGCCCGCCATGTCGAACTGGATCTTCGCCGCCAACCTGGGAGTCGCCCTCTTGCTGGGCGCCGCCATCGGCCTCGAACGCCAGTGGCGGGCCCGCGGCGCCGGACTGCGCACGACCGCCCTGGTCGCGGCGGGCGCGGCACTGTTCGTGATGCTCAGCAAGTACGGCTTCGCCGATCTCGCCGACATCCCGCACCAGACGTACGACGGTTCCCGGGTCGCCGCCCAGATCGTCTCCGGCATCGGCTTCCTCGGCGCGGGCGTGATCATGCGCAGCGGGGAACGGGTGCACGGCCTCAACACCGCCGCCACCATGTGGTGCGCGGCAGCCGTGGGCGCCCTGTGCGGCGCGCAGATGCAGCCCGTCGCCGCGATCGGCACCGCCGGCATCGTGTTCGTCCACACCGTCCTGCGCCCGCTGGCCCGTTGGGTGGACCGCACGTCCTCCGGCGGTGAGGAGGCCGACGCCGTGCCGTGCCGTTATGCCATCCGCCTCCGCTGCACGACGGACGCGCTGCCGCAGGTCCGCACGCGGCTGGTGCGGGAACTGCACGGTGAGTCGTTCTCCCTGGTGGCCGTCCGCGGCGGCCCCGTCGACGCCTCCACCGATCGTGCGGTGAACGCCGTGGTGAGCGCACCGGACCGGTGGGAGCCGCGGGTGGAGCAGGTCGTCGGCCGGCTGGCCCGGGAGGCCGGTGTGCGGGAAGCCGCCTGGCGTGCCGCAGGGCCGGACGAGCCGCGCCGCGCCCGCAGCCGGGTGCGCAGTGCCCTCACCGCTTGGCGGTCCCGCGGCGCGGCGCGGTCGGGCTGGTTCCGGAGAGGGGTGGGCGCGCCGTCCGGACGTGAGGAGGAACGATGACGCTGCCCGGCCGGACCTCCGCCCGCACCGGCCTTCGCTTCCGCCGGCCGGTGTTGCGCTGCGGACGGCGGCGGCACCGGCTTCCCGCTCGGTGCCCGGCCCTCGACCACGTGGCGTGTGGCCTCGGCGGTGCCGTTGCTGAACTTCGTGACGACCGGGTAGGTGCCGGGCCCTGCGTTGATCCGCAGGAAGCCCCGGACGTGTTGGGCCCCGGCGTGGGTGACGTGGACGACGCCCGCCTTGGTGAAGACGGATGCGTACCCGGCTCCGGGAGCGGGCGCCGCGGCTCCGGTCACCCGGATCGTCCGGCTGCGGCGGGCCGTGTTGGGGCCCGCCGGCCGGCCGCAGGGCGGCAGTCGGCACGCCCGCCGCCGCCCTGCTGGCCTCCTCGCGCCTCACGGTGTGCGGTGTGCGTCCTCTTCGCGGGCGTTCGGGCTCTTGCCGTCTCCGGGCTGCGGGGTCTGCGAGGAGGGCGCGGGTCGATCGGGCACGGTCTTCTCCACTCGGAGCCCGCTGGTGAACGCCCGCTTGCCGTGGACCTCGCAGGACTTCTTCTCCTGGTCGGTCATCGGGCGGGTCTTCACCACCACGGCGTTGCTGACACCGTCGGTGCCGTTGGGGGCCGGGCTCGTGATGGTGTCCTTCCAGAACCAGTAGTAGTGGCCCCAGTGCGGGTTGTCGTAGTGCGTCTGCCAGGTGCCGGAGACCTCCCGCATCGCCTGGGCGCGCGATATCCAGCCGACCTCGCCCGGCTTCACCGTCATCCCCAACGAGCCCCCGTCCCGGTGTTCGGTGGACCAGGTGTGTCCGTACTTCGTGGTGATGCTGAGGTTCACGATCCCGGCGATCTTGCCGCCCGCGGTGATCGACGCCTCCAGGCTGTCGGTGGAGCCCACGCTGTCCGACCAGTCCATGGACTGGCTGGCGGGCGAAGTGCTGCAGTTGTAGAGGGTGTTGGACACCTGGTGGTAGTTGCCGAGGTAGGCCCCCTTCACGACGGGGTCGTTGAAGGTGCACTTTCCGGTCCCACTGGCGCAGTCGGCCATCAACTGCTTGATGGTGGGCTCGCTGCTCGCGAACGCCGTCGCTGAGCCGGCCGCCACGACCGCTGCCGAGAGTGCGCTCACCGCCAGGGCGCGGCGCAGGTTGATTCGTGAATTCGACATGGAGGTTTCTCTATTCTTGTGCGTTTCTTCCTTTTTCGGGTGGAGCACTGGAACTGTCGCAGGGAGAAAACGGCGGCGACGACCAAGAAAGGGTAAAAGATGCCGGAAGTGATGGCGCTCACGAGAATTGCCCCAGGTGTGGAGTGGGAATTTCTCCCCGTGGTTCCGTGCGGGAAAGTGAAAGATTCTCGCTGCCGTGAGGGAGAGTCATCGTCGGAATCCGGTACTCCGGGTCCGGCGGCCCGCGGCGGACTTGTACGGTGATTCCGTGCCCTGCTGGAACTGGAGGCTGGGCCCAGAGGCCGTCCGGGTGGTGGGCGTGGCCTAGCCCCCCGCGGACGGCCACCCCGAGACGATCGAGGTGTTTCTCGGCTGCTGCTGCTCGAAAAAATCGGCATTCCCCGGAAGATCCCGAGGATGCTTTGTAGGTGTCGCGGCGTCGCGTGGTTATTTCGCCGCGCGAGCCTTTTGCGTGGAGTGTGACGGATGAATTGTCTCCGCAGTGTTTTCCGTTCCCTGGGCCTACTCGTCGCCGCTTTCGTCGGGGCGGACGGTTGGCATCTGCTACAGCCGAAAAGGTCTGGCGGGCGGGACCAGTCGCCCGGTGCCGCCGGCCCGCGACGTCGCGAGGACGGCGGGGGAGGGCCGACGCCGGCCGAGTGAGCACGGCGGACCGAAGCCGCGCCCCCAGCAGGCCGGGCGGGGCACCCAGGAATCGAACGACTTTCCAGGCAGGAACGACGACCACTCGCCCGGCCCGGCGTCGTCCGGGCGCGTAACGCGCATCCCGGTGAACGGTGCGCCGACGGCGTTGCGCCGCCCGGCCGGCCGGATGGTCCCCGGGCCGGGCAGTGGCTACGTTCGAAGCCATGAACCTGTCGGTCGTGCTACAGGAGCCCCGCCGATCCGCACGGGCCCGGCGGGCCCACGGCGACGCCAGAGCATGCGACCGCGGAAGGACCCGATGAAGAGACTTCCCCAAACCCGGACGTCCGCACCCGCCCCGTGCCTGGACCAGGCACAACGCACTCGCGTCCTCTTCGTGCTGAGTCTGTGCCTGTTGTTGGTGGTCATGGACGCCACCATCCTGCACACGGCGATGCCCAGCATCATCGACGACCTGCAACCGACGTCCATCGCCCAACTGTGGATCGTCAACGCCTACGCCCTGGTCCTCGCCGGTCTCCTCATCACCACCGGAGCCGTCGGCGACCGCACCGGCCGCAAACGCCTGCTCCTACTGGGACTTGCCGTCTTCACCGGTGCCTCGCTGCTCGCCGTGGCCGTGCCCACGCCGGGCGTGCTCGTCCTGAGCCGGGCACTGCTCGGGGTGGGCGGCGCGATGATCATGCCGTCGACGCTGTCGATCCTGCGCAACGTCTTCACCGGCCCCGCCGAGCGGGCACGGGCCATCGCGGTGTGGGGCATGATGGCGGCCCTCGGCGGCGCACTCGGGCCCGTGCTGGGCGGCGCGTTGGTGCAGTGGGCCGACTGGCGCTCCGCGTTCCTGGTGAACGTGCCCATCGCCCTGGCTTGCCTGGCGCTCTCGTGGCGGGTCCTGCCGGAGTCCAGTGCGCCCGGCACCGCACGCCTGGACCTGCCCAGCGTCGCCCTGTCGTTCATCGGCATGGTCGCGGTGATCCAGGGGATCAAAGCCACCACCAAGGACGGACCGCTCACCTACGCGTCCGGGGGCGCGCTCGTCCTGGGCGTGGTGCTGTTGGCGTCCTTCGTCAGGCGCCAACGGACCCTGGACGACCCGCTGGTGGACACCAGCCTGTTCCGCCTGCGCTCCGTCACGCTCGCGCTCCTCGCCTACTTGCTGGTGACCGCGGTGCTCAACGCGATCCTCTGCCTCAGTTCGCAGTGGTTCCAGACCGTGCGCGGAATGCCGCCGCTCACGGCCGGCCTGCGGTTGTTGCCCGCCATGGTCACCATGATCGCGGCCGGAGCCGTCATGCCCTACCTGCTGCGGAACCTCACCACGCGCGTCCTGCTCGGCGCGGGGGTGGCGCTGGTCGGCCTGTCCCTGCTCGCACCCGCCGTGCCGGGCGACGAGATGACCACGGTGGCCGTCTCCCTGGCCGTCCTCGGCCTCGGCGTCACGGTGGCGATGTCCACCTGCGTCGCCGTGATCATGAGCGCGGTGCCACCCGAACGTGCCGGGCGCGCGGCGGCCGTCCAGGAAAGCTTCCTCGAACTGGGCAACGTCCTGGGCATCTCGGTCCTGGGCAGCATCACCGCACTGCTCTACCGCCATCGCCTGGTCCCCCCTCCCGGCACGCCGGACCAGGCGCTCGATGCCGCACGGGACTCCGTGGGAGAGGCGGCCGGCATCGCCGAACGCCTCCCCGAGGACGCCGGAAGGCCCCTGGCGCAGGCCGCCAACCAGGCGTTCGACTCGGCGTTCGTCACGACCATGACGGTCACCGGCGTACTCGTCCTCCTCGCGGCCTGTGCCGTGTGGATGCTCCTGCCGCCCGGCAAGGCCGCGGCCACCCCCATGCACTGATCCGCACTGCGCCTCGCCAGTCTCCTGCCGAGGCGCGGTGGGCCGGGCCGGCGAGGTCAGGAGCGGTGGTCGACGCCCGCCGCCCGACCGGCCCGCAGGTCGTCCATCACCCGGTCGACGCGGGTGGTGGCGTAGGAGATTCCGGTGAGCCACGCCTCCAGGTCGGCGATCAGGACCAGGGCCGCGGGCTCGGGACCGGACCGGTGGGCAGCCGCGAGGGTCAGCGGGCCGGACGCGTCGGCCGGACAGTCGTCGCGTTCCCGGGGCTGGACGGTGCCGGCGCACCGCACCGACTCCGCCGAGCGTCGGCAGTCGTCGGCCACGCGAGCGGACAGGGCGACGAGTTGGGTGGCGACGTCCGGCGGGAGCGGGGCCGTGTCGGCGGCGTGCTCGGACAGCAGGAGCGCGCCGCCGCCCACGGTGGTGTAGCCGGAGGCCATGGCCAGCTCCCAGGGGAGTTCCGGGTCCTTCCGGGAGGCGCCTTCGGTGCGGTACTGGGTGTAGGCGGCTTGGACGAGCCGCAGCGTGCGGTCGGCCGCGCGCAGCATCGTGGCGTCCGCGTCGGTGGCGTCCGCGTCGGCGGTGTCTGCGTGCGCGGGCGGTCGGCACAGCCGTTCGGTGATCGCCTGGCACGTCTGGGCGGACGTGGCCATGAACCGCACCGCGGACCGCCGCAGTTCGCTCCGTGCTCCCCGCGGCCAGGCGAGCAGGGCGGCAGCGGCGCCGATCAGGCCGCCGACGAGCACGTCCAGGAAGCGCCACGTGGGGATGGCCAGATCGGGGGGCTCGACCTGCGCGAAGACGGTCACCAACGTGAGCGTCAGGGCCGCCTGGACCCAGACCGTTCCCAGCAGCGGACCGATCCCGAAGCCCAGGAACACCACCAGCGGGGCCGCCACGAGGTAGACGGCCGGCGTGTCGCCGGCGACCACGACCAACAAGCCGGCCACCACCGCGCCCAACCCGGTGCCGAGGAAGGCCGGTCCCAAGGCTCCGCGGGTGTCCGAGGCGGAGGTGCGCAGCAGGCTCAACGTGGCCAGCAGGACCCAGAAACCGTGCGGCAGGTCGAGACCGCCGACCAGGAGCCGGGCCCCGGCGAGGGCGAGAGCGGCGCGCAGCGCGTTCTGGAACAGCACCGACCGTGGCGTCAGATGCAGCCGCAGTCGGTACCAGTAGCGGACGGGGGCGCCGACCGTGGCGTACCGGAAGGGACTGCCCAGGCGGCGCCACGGTCGTCGTGGTGCGGCGCCGAAGGCGATGCGTGCGGCCTCGGCGAGCAGCATCCCGGCCGCGGCCGTGTCGTGCACGACCGCGGCCAGGCGCAGTCGCCTGGGAGTGGCGCTGCGGACGGCGGCCAGGCGGGCGACGCCGAACGAGCGCAGCGCCTCGACCAGCGGGTCGGGGCTGGGGGACGTGACCGCGGACGAACGGAGCACGACGGCCGCCCGGCGCAGGCCGTCGGCGGTGCGGTCGAGCAGGTGGGCCTCGTCCGGAGCGGGGCTGCCAAGGCCCGTTGAGATGCGGTCGAGTTGGTTCACCAGGTGACGCAGCAGGGCGCGCACGTCGTACAGGCCACGGTGAAGCAGTGAGGCGCCCGTGGGGCGTTCGGGCAGTGCCACCTGGGACAGGCGGGTGGCGAACAGCGTGCGGTCCACCCGGTCGTGCGGGGGCGGGGCGGTCTCGTCGCCCGTTCCCGCGATCCGGCGGGCCACCAGCGCGCAGTACTCGGCCGCCGCGTCAACGGCCTCGGCGAGCAGGATCCGGTACGGGGGCGGCAGGGGCCCCTGCCACAGCAACCGGTCGACGAGCGCGGCGGTGACCATGCCGACGGCCAGGCCGCCGAGCCGCTCGCCGAGGGCGTCCGGGGCGTAGGGCGGGAAACAGGGCAGCAGGTAGTACAGCTGGAACGAGGTGGCCAGTCCTCCCGCGGCCGGGCCGCCCACACCGAGGTACGACGTGACGAAGGCGACGACGAACATGCCCAGTGCCGCGCTCCAGGAGTGCGCTGCCAGCAGCGTGCCGGCCGTGACCAGGAGCAACCCCGCCGGCAGGGCGGCCAACAAGGGACCGGTGCGTTCGCGCGCCGTCCCCGGCAAACGGGAGAAGAGCGTGAGCGGGAGGGCACCGAACAACGCGTAGAGGGCCATGGCCGGTTCGTCGAAAACGTAGCGCAGCAGGTAGAAGGCGCCCAGCCCGGCGAGCGTGGCCCACAGTGCCCGCCGCAGTTGTGGGGCGGCGTCAGGGCGCCGCAGCAGTCGGCCCAGCGGGCTGGCCGGGCCCACGAGGTTCACCAGGGAGCCCTTCGGCGCCGTAGCGCCTGCTGCGGATCGTCGACGCGCACAGGGCGGCAGGCAGCCCGAGGTGCCTGGTGGGGGAGCGTTCCCATGGGTTCAATCTAGGCGGCGGTGGTGCGGCCGCAACCGGTGTGCGTCCGGCGCAGTCGTCGGTGGCGACGACGGCCCGCCGGCAGACTGCCGTCCAGGCGATTCGCGGCTACTGCCTGGCGCTGCCGACGGTACCGCGCCCGTCCTACGGGGGGTGAAGCACCTCGGCAAGCACGGTCTGATCGGGGCAGGTGACACGTCCCTCCGCCCAACTCTTCCCGTGATCAGTCAGGTGCGAGTGGGTGTGTCTGTCGTCAGACTCACGCTGATCGACGACGCCGTGTCGATCAGCAGGTGGCGGTACCGGTCGGACGCCACCAGGGCGAGGTCCAACAGGTCGGCGGGGCCGGTCACGCTCAGTGCAGCGGCGCGGTCAGGCGATTCGGGACACGCTATGACGGTGGCCAGTTCGGCGCTGCGCAAGTCAGGCTCCGGCACGAAGACGCAACGCCCGTCGTGCGGCACGCCCAGCGCCTGCGCCGGTGCGGAACCGGG
The DNA here is from genome assembly GCF_039532155.1 of Streptomyces lunalinharesii. Classification (NCBI taxonomy): domain Bacteria; kingdom Bacillati; phylum Actinomycetota; class Actinomycetes; order Kitasatosporales; family Streptomycetaceae; genus Streptomyces; species Streptomyces lunalinharesii. The sequence goes on along the minus strand of NZ_BAAARK010000006.1, from coordinate 316,003 downwards.
CGGCAACACCTCGCCGATGGTCAACCGCTGCGGGCTGTTGTCGGGCCGGAAGACATGGTGGATGACTTGCACGCCACGGGGGTGCGGCACGGAGATCCGCACGCTCATCCCACTGCGCATGGCCAATTCGTCGGCCCAGATCATGGCCGCCGCACGGAGACAGTTGCAGTCCTGCGGAGCCTTGCTCGTCCGGTCGTCACGCCGTACCGCCTTCGTCCGCAGAACTGACGCGGCGCGGCGCAGCACGGCGCATGCGCGGTCCATCATGGCGAGCTCCTTACTGGCGATCGCTGAAGGCCGTCCAGCGGTTCCGCCATCACGGTATGAGTGGGAGGGGTGCCTGGGCATCGGCCCGACGGGGGATTCGGAGAGTCGCGCCGTAGGGAGAACTGCCGATGGCTCCCTCGGCCGATGGGTGGAGAAGTGATCGCGCGGGCACCGCACGGCTCGCCCCTGCCGAGTAGGACGAAGCTGCCAGCCGGCGACGCCTCGAAACCAGACACGTGGGCGCTGGAGTCCTGAACCAGGCACGCGGGCGCTGGAGGCAGGTGTCGTCCGCGGCTCGTAGATCGAGCCGCGGCTCACGAGTGTCCCTCAACCCCCGTGTCGCCCCCCGTAGCCCCAGGCAGCGACCGAACGCGCTTCGCTCACCTGCCCATCACGCGGGGATCCGTGGCCGCTTGCAGCATGATGAGCGTGTTCCCGTTGCGGCTGCCGCCGATGGCGCAGGACGTGCCCTCCGACCGGGACTTCCTCGAACCACCCGGAGACCCCCTTCGACGTCAGCACCAGAGCGCGCGGCGTCTGGTCGCTGACAGTGATCTCGTAGTGCTCGCGCTGCGGCAGGGGAACCGCCGCCGCGACGGCCGAATTGCTGATCTTCTTGGCGAAATCCTCGTTCATGCCCCAAGCGTGCGTGCTGGCGCGGGTGCGGAGAGTCAGTCGATCGTCGGATTGAGAGGGGGAGCAACGGGTCCTCTGATGGGTGGGCGCACCCTGCTCGTCCACGATGCCCGTTCATGCCCGTTCAGCCCCACGACGATCCGCGCCGTGCCTGGTGGGCCCGCAGCTGCGGGCGGTACCAGGCACGGCGCGGATCGTCGACGACGTGCTGGGGAGCGGAACCAGCAGGGGGCCGGTCCGGGGAAGCGCCGCTGCGCCGCTGCACCTCTCCTGTCGAGACGTGAGCGGCGCTCTCGGGCCTTTCCCGTCAGGCGCAGAGGAGGACGACGAGTCCCCTGCAGTCCCCGTCGCCGCCGTGGTGATGGCCGGCCGGGAGGAGGAAGGCCCAGGGGTCCCCTCCTTCGCGTCGACCATCCCCCGGACCGTCCTGGGGGAGGCTGGCGGGCAGCGGCTTGGCGATCTGAGGGGCCTGCTGCACGGTCGTGGCCGCGGCGGCCGTGGGTACCCCTGCGAGGAGAGCGCTGCCCAAGGCGGCGCTGATCGCGAATATTCGCAGACCGGGCTTCTTCTGGCGGTTCATGCGCGTGGTGTCCATGGAACAAACATGCGGACGGCTGTTTTGTGCTGCCCCTGGAGGGCAGCCGATGGAGTGAACCCGTCGACGAACTCCTGGGTACGGTCGCGGACTGCGCCGATCCGCAATACGCATGGCCCGCCAGCCGCCAGCCGCCAGCCGCCAGCCGCCAGCCGCCGGCAGCACCGTCTCGTACCGCACGGAGCCGAAGGATCGGCCGAGCTGCCGCATGGCCGGCGGACGGTCACCGTCGACCGCCGCACCGCGCCACGGCGGCTAGGGGAGGCGACGGCACAGCAGGGCGTCGGGTCGGCCGAGTTGGAGGGATTTCCAGGTCATGGCGACGCCGGCGACGTACTCGTCGTCGGCGCACTGGCCCTTGTAGTCGTTCGCGGCCCAGTCACTGCCCTTGGCGCCGCCGGTGGCGGGGCGGTTGTCGCCCCGGTCGAACCACACGCTGCGGCCCTGGGTGGGCAGCGGGGTGGCGGAGGGCGCGCAGAGCAGGGAGACCATGGCGGGGCCCTTCATGCTGTAGCCGACCGCGAAGCTGTTGACCGGGCACTGGAGCTTGTCGTAGCCGCTGGCCCAGTCGCCCTGTTTGACGTAGCGCTCGTCGTTGACCATTTCCCAGGCGCCCGCTGCCTTGAGCGGCTGGGCCACGTCGGTGCACAGGCCGCGGCCATGGCTGCGACTGAGTCCGATCAGCCGCTCCGGGTCGGGACAGTTGCCCTTGGAGTTGCCCGGACTCCAGTCCGTCTTGGCGAGCATGGTGCGGGAGAGGTTCCGGTCTCCGTGATCGATGTCGACGATGTTCCAGTGGTGGGCCGGGGCGATGCGGCCGGTCTTGGCGGGGGCGTCGACGAGCTTGTTCCAGTCGGTGGCCCGCCAGTCGCCGTCGTCCTCGACGCTGAGCTTCTTCCCGGTCGCGTCGTAGGAGAGCAACGCCCAGTTGTCGTTCGGCGTGCCCTTGTCGTCGCTCCAGCCCACCAGCGGCCACTGGGCGAAGTCGGTGTCGTTCTTCACCAGGATGTCGGTGAAGTTCTTGAACCAGGCTTGTTCCTTGGCGTCGGTGGAGCCGCGTCCGGCGGCGCCGAACTCGCTCACCCACACTGGAGCGGTGAAGTGCCTGCCTTCCTCGGTGACGAACAGCCCCTCGTCGTTCACCACCCGAGCGAGCTGGTCCGGGGTGAAGTCCTCGTAGCGCGGATCGCCGGTTGCTCCCGGGCCACTGGCGGCGCCGGTGTTGGCCGGGCCGGTGTAGCCGTAGAAGTGCACCGCGTAGACCAGCTTGTTCGAGTCGATCAGGGTGTGGGAGAGGGTGCGGACCGGTTTGAGGTCCGGGCGCTGGTGGGGGAAGGGGGCGGCGGGGATGCCCTGCCAGTTGATGCCCTCCATGATGATCAGCATGTCGGGGTCGGCCTGGAGGATCTCGTTCCCGGCCTGCTCGAAGGCGGTGTACTCGTCGTGCTCGTCGCCCCAGCCCCAGTTGGCGTCGTCCCACGTGTCGCGGCGGACCTCGTTGCGCAGGTCGGCACCGACCACGCGCTTGTTGTCCTGGTAGCGCTTGGCCATGAACACCCAGTCGTCGATCCACTGTCGGGTCGACTGCCCGCTGTTCCAGCGCTCGTTGCCGTCCAGGCCGCAGCAGAAGCGGTAGCTGGTGGTGTGGTTGTTGAGGATCACCGCGAAGCCGTCGGAGGTCAGCGCCGCGATGACGGCGTCGAACACCTCCAGCGGCGTCTTCCCCTTGAGCTGCGGGTTGGCCGCGACCGCGGCGTCCGGTACCACGGTCTTGTCGTGCACCAGCGCGTTGGCGAACGGCAGCCGGATGCTGTTGATGCCGAGGCCGTGGAAGTCGGCCATGAGCCGGCCGATCGGGGTGCGGTCCAGGCCGAGGGGGATGTTGTTGGACTTCTGGTGCGCCTGATGGTTCGCCACGTCGTTGACGTCGCCGCTTCCCCCGTACGTCCCCTGAGCACCGGCCCAGTTACCGGATCGGAGTTTGAAGCGGTCGCCGTCGGCATCGACGACGTACCGGCCCCGGGTGCTGAGCGGTCCGGTCCACGAGGTCGCCAGCTCGTCGCCCGTCAACGCGACGGGAGCCGAGGTGGGAACGGTGTCCGGAGCGGTGACGGTGTACGGAGCGGCCACAGCTTCGGGGACTGCCGCCGCTCCGGGGACGGCCACGGCCAGCAGCGCGGCGGCGGCGAGCAACGCGGGTATGCCACGCGTGACGGATCTGACGGTCCTCACGAAGCCCTCCGGGGGTGGTGGTGGGGGGTACGGGCACTGCGAGGTGCGCTCCACCGCCCCTTCCTGGAGCGGCAGTTGGCGGATCACCGTACACCGCGACCCGGTCGCCCGGCACCACCCGAGCCGGTGGCTTCGGCCACGAGGGCCTTGGCCGGCGGCTCGCCCCGGCGAGACACGGCACACCCCGGTGAGACACGGCACACCTCGCACCAACCGTTCGCGGAGTGAGGGGCGTCGCGCGGCCTCCGCACGTCGAGAACTCCAACTCGACGTCCGATATCCGCCGGACCCGGCCGCCTGCGGTGAGCACCCTGGGCCACATGGTCAACGCGTTTGAAGGGCTCATCGATCGGTTCCTCGGGGCCAGCGCCGAGTTCGAGCGGAAGCTGCGAGCAGTGCGACCCGAGCAGTGGTCCCGGCCAACTCCCTGCACCGAGTGGAACGTTCGGCAGTTGGTCAACCACATGACGCGCGGGAACCTCAACTACGTGAGTCTGCTGCACGGCGGCACCGCCGCCGACTTCCTGCGGCTGCGGGACGCCGACGCGTTGGGCACGGACCCATCGGGGGCGTACGCCCGGTCCGTACGAGAGTGCGCCCGGGCGTTCGGGGAGACCGGTGCACGCCAACGGATTCTGGACTACCCCCTGGGCCCGGTGACCGGCCAGCAGGCACTTGCCGTGCGGATCGCGGACAGCACCGTCCACACATGGGATCTCGCACGGGCCGTCCACCTGGACGACACCCTCGACCGCAGTCTCGTGGCGTGGATCGACGAGCATCTTGACGAGATCTACGCGGGCCTGGCGGAAACACCCACCGCTGTCGAGACGACCCACCGGTTCTTCGCCGCCCCCGAGGGCGCGCTCGCTCGCCACGCATCCCCACAGACACGACTGCTCCACCGCATGGGAAGGACGCCGGCGCGAGGTGACTGAGTCCGTGTGGTCATGAGCCGGCCCACGGGCAGGTGTGTTCCACCGGGTGGGACCGAGCATGTGATGCGGGACTGGGGGAGGGCGCTGGTGCGGGCAGCTGCGGGTCGACGCTCCAGCTGATCCCTCTCGGGCCAGGCGAAGCGGCCGGCGGCACGTGGGACCCGCGCCCCCGGGGGGATCAATTCCAGACAAGCCACGATATGCCGGCCCGTCAGGTGGGGGTGTGGCGACGCTCACATCGAATGCGCGGGAACTCCCGTCATCAGCGGCCCGACTCCTGCTGTGGACCGCAGAGGTCGGTCGATGACGTCCCGGAGGAGAAGCGCCCGCCATGGCCGAAAGTCGCAGCGCGTCAGTCGCAGCGGACGAAGTATCCGTACCACCTGACGGTGCCGGCGCCGGTGCCGGCGCCGGGACCGATCCGGCAATCGCGGGCGAAGCCTCCTGCGCCGGAGGCGAGACGGCCACCAAGACGACCACCGCACCGGGAGTCTGGAGCGGCCTGCGTCCGCTGCTGCTGCGGCTGCACTTCTACGCGGGCATCCTCGTCGGGCCCTTCCTGCTCGTCGCCGCGGTGACCGGACTGATGTACACGGCGACTCCGCAACTGGAGTCGGTGCTCTACAAGCACGAGTTGGCGGTCACGCCGCGGGGAGAAGCGGATTCGCTGGCCAGTCAGGTGGCCGCTGCCCGGCGGGCGGTGCCCGACGGCACGGTCGTGTCGGTCAGTCCCGGGCCCGGCCGCACGGACAGCACACGGGTCGTCTTCGACAAGCCCGGACTGCCGGACGGCGACACCCTGACCGCGTTCGTCGACCCGTACGACACCAAGGTGCTCGGCACGCTGCGGACCTCGGGCCAGTGGCTGCCGGTCCGTGCCTGGTTGGACAGCCTGCACCGGACCCTGCACCTGGGCGACTTCGGCCGCAACTACAGTGAACTGGCCGCCAGTTGGCTGTGGGTCGAGGTGCTGGGTGGGCTCGCCCTGTGGCTCGGGGCGCCCCGCACCCGGCAGCGGCTGCGCCGGGTTCTGCTGCCGCGCGGTGGTGCCAAGGGGCGGCGCCGCACGCTGTCCTGGCACGGGGTGGTCGGCCTGTGGGCCTCGATCGGCCTGCTGGGCCTGTCCGCCACCGGCATGACCTGGTCGCAGCACGCCGGAGCCAGCATCGGCGCGCTCCAGGACGCGCTCGGCGGCAGCACCCCGGCCGTGTCCACGGCCCATCCGTCGGGCGGCCACGGCACGCACGCGACCACCGGCGCGAAGGACGTCGGCATCGACGCGGTGGCCGCCGCCGCGCACGACGCCGGGTTGCGGGGACTGCTCGTCATCACACCGCCCACCGCAAGCGGATCGGCGTACGTCGTCAAGGAGAACACCCGTTCCTGGCCGGAGCGTCAGGACTCGGTGGCCGTCGATCCCGCCACGGGCGAGGTGACCGCGAAACTGAAGTTCGCCGACTACCCCGTCCTGGCCAAGCTGACCCGCTGGGGCATCGACGCCCACATGGGTCTGCTGTTCGGCCTGGCCAACCAGATCGCCCTGGCCCTGCTCGCCGTCGGCCTGATCGCCATGGTCCTCTGGGGGTACCGGATGTGGTGGCTGCGCCGGCCCACCCGCTCGGGCGGTCCCTCCTTCGGGCGGGCACCCGCGCGCGGTGCCTGGCGCCGGATACCCGGAGCGGTCCTGGCGCCGGCCGTGGTCGTGATCGCCGTGGTCGGCTACTTCCTCCCGCTGTTCGGACTGCCCCTACTGGCCTTCCTCATCGTGGACTTGACGGTCGATGCCGTGCGTCGGCGACGCCTCGGGGCGGCCGCGTGATCGCCGCGACCGGCTTGCGCTGGCTGCTCAGCGCGCTCTTCGCCCTCCCCGCGCTCTACGGCCTGTGGTCGGGCCTGGCCCCCGGCAAGCCCGCAACCCACCGGGTGGACCACCTGCTGCACGCCGCCATGGGACTGGCGATGATCGCGATGGTGTGGCCGTGGGGCATGGACCTGCCGGCGGGGCCGCAAGTCGTGCTCTTCGTCGCGGGTGCCCTGTGGTTCGCCGGCGCGGCCCTGTTCCGCGCCGACGCCTCGCACCGGGCGAAGGCGTCCTTGGCCGCCCTGCCGCACGTCGTGATGATGGGCGCGATGGCGTGGATGGTCGCCGCGATGGACCCCTCCGGCATGACGGCCACCGGGGGTGGGGGAGCCATGGCCGACATGCCCGGAATGGACATGTCGGCATCCGTCGGCGCCGCGACGATGCACCTCACCGGCACGGGCCAGCGCCTGGCCGCCGTTCTGCTCGCCGTAGTCCTGGCGGTAGTGGCCCTGCGCTGGTTGGCCCATGCCTTCGACGTGGCGCGATCCGGCCGCGCGGACGGTTCGGAGGCGGCCGTACGCCACGTCGGCGGTGCGCTCGATCCGGCCTGCCATGCGGCCATGGGCCTGGGCATGGCGGTGATGTTCGCCCTCATGGCGTGACCGGGCGACGACCCGGTGGAACGCAGGGCGGCAGGGCGGCAGGGCGGCAGACGGTAGGACGGACCGCGAGGCGGCAGGACGGCCGGGCGGCACGGCGGCAGTGGAGCGCAGGCGACGGCTGCCCCCCGCCCCGTCCCGGTCTCCTCCCCGCCACGCTGCCGGACCAGCCGGACCAGCCGGACCAGCCGGAGTCCGGACGTCGGCGCGGAGGTCCCCTTGAACTGGCCTCCCCGACCGCCTCGTTGAGCGATATGCGCACTTCGACCACTTCGTGAGTCGTGAGGTGCACAGCTGGCTCAAAGGTGCGCCCTCTTGTGCGCGCACGCGCCCCCTGGTTGCACAGCTTACGCAACTGCGCAAGGTTGTCGAGGGGCGATTACCGGCCTACCGTTTTTGCCGCCGTGGTGTTCGGGAAGACCGGTGCGGAACCGGAGCGGCCCTCGCCACTGTGATCGGGAAGTCCTCTTACCACTCCCGCCCAGAACGGCGGGCGCCACTGGGCATCACGTGCCCGGGAAGGCGGGTGCGCGGACGCTTGACCCGTAAGCCAGGAGACCGGCCACGGCACCGCATGACGACCCATCCACGAGGTGCTGGAGAGGCTGCCTGATATGCCCCTGCTGGAAAACTCCCCGAAGCCGCACTCCGCCGGATCCACCCTCCCGCCGCATTGGCAGCGCTCGGACTGGATACGCACGGGGGTCCTGTTCGCGGCGATCGCCGCCCTGCACGTGGTGGCCTTCGCCATCCTGGTCACCCTGGTCGCGCCGCACCACTACACCGTCGGCAAGCAGGTCTTCGGCGTCGGACTCGGCATCACCGCATACACGTTGGGCATGCGGCACGCGTTCGACGCGGACCACATCGCCGCCATCGACAACACCACCCGCAAACTCATGGCCGACGGCCAACGCCCCATCTCCGTGGGCTTCTGGTTCGCCCTCGGTCACTCCTCCCTCGTACTGGCACTGGCCGGTCTCATCGCCGCCGGCGCGAAGGTCGCCGGCACCCTCGTCGACGAGAACTCAGGCACCCGCTTCACCCTCGGCGTCATCGGCACCAGCCTCTCGGGCACGTTCCTGTACCTCATCGCCGCCCTCAACCTGGTTGCACTGGCCGGCATCCACCGGGTCTTCAAGGCCATGCGCGCCGGGCAGTTCGACGAGCACGAGTTGGAGAAGCACCTCGCCAACCGCGGGTTCATGAACCGGATCCTGGGCCGCCTGACCAGGTCCATCAAGCGCCCCGGGCAGATGTACCCGGTCGGCGTGCTGTTCGGCCTGGGATTCGACACCGCCACTGAGGTGGCCTTGATGGTCATGGCCGGATCCGGCGCCGCCGCGGGCCTGCCCTGGTACGCGATCCTCTGCCTGCCCCTGCTGTTCGCGGCGGGAATGAGCCTGTTCGACACCCTCGACGGCACCTTCATGAACTTCGCCTACAACTGGGCCTTCGCCAACCCCGTGCGCAAGGTCTACTACAACCTCACCATCACCGGGCTGTCCATCGCGGTCGCCTTCGTCATCGGCACCATCGAACTCGTCGGCGTCCTGCACGACGACCTCGGCTGGCGGGACGGCGTCACCGACTGGGTCTCCGCCCTCGACCTCAACAACGTCGGCTACTTCATCGTCGGCCTGTTCGTCGTCGTCTGGGCCTGCGCCCTGACCTACTGGCGCCTGGCCAAGGTCGAACACCGCTGGAGCGCCAAGTCCACCGGAACGAACTGAACACCACGGCAGGCACCTGGCTCCTGCATCGGGCTCCGGCAGTGCGTCCGGGGCCCGATGCGGTTCGGCAACAGGCCACGGCCCGGCGGCGCGCCGGGCGGCTGCCGTCGGGCCGCTCAGTCGAGTTCGCTCCGGTGACGTCGGAGCAGCGCCGCGACCGCACGGCGCAGGCAGCCGGACGCGTCCGGGGCGACGCCGGACTCCTCGTCGATGTGGAGGGAACACCCGTCCTCGGCCCCGTCCTGGGACCGGGCATCGCCGTTCGGCGCCTGGCAGCACCTGTTCGCGGGATCGCTCACCAGCTGCGCGAGTTCGTCGAAGAACCGCCGGTCGTGTTTGACCTGTTGGGCGAGTACGCGGAGGCGTGCGCTCTGACCACCGACCTGGCGCCGACTGGCCAACAGCTGTTCGTACTCCTCCAGAGGCAGCGCGACGGCCGTACGGCCGCCGAGCGTGATCCGGCGTGGCGGGCGATGCCTGGCCACTACGTTCCTCCGTTCGTCGCCTCGCCCCTGGGCTTCGGGCGGTGCACACCAAGACGGTGACCGTCGCGATGCCTTGCGCAGGGGAACGTGCTCGCCGGCGCCACCACCCTCACTCCCCTCCGTCCTCGACGTCCGTGTCGACGATGCGGAGCAGGTAGGTGTCCATGATCCAGCCGTGTCGGGCCCGTGCCTCGCTGCGCAACTGCCTGATCCGGTCGGCGACTTCGTGCACCGGACCGGCGACGAGGAGTTCGTCGGGGGTACCGAGGTAGGCGCCCCAGTAGATCCAGACGTCGTCCGCCTCGAACTGGGTGAACGCTTCGCCGGCGTCCAGCATGACGACGATGTCGCCGTCGTCGTTGGCGCACACGTCCGGGAGCCTGCGGCCGGGCGTGATGTGCAGGGGGCGGCCGACCTGGTTCAGGGGGATGTGGTGGCGGGCGGCGAGCGCGGAGACGCTGCTGATGCCGGGCACCACCTCGACCGCGAAGGAGACCGCTCCCCGCGCCTCGACCTCGGCGAGGATGCCGAGCGTGCTGTCGTAGAGGGCCGGATCGCCCCACACCAGGAACGCGCCGGTCTCGCCCGCGGCGAGCTCGTCGGTCAGCAACCGCTCGTACACGTCCGCGCGGCGGCCGCGCCAGTCATGGACGGCGGCGGTGTAGCCCGCCCGGTCCTCGAGCCTGAGCGGGCTGCCCGTGGGAGCCAGCGGCCGGGCCCTGGTCCTGCTGTCCGGCGGCTACGACTCCCCGGTGGCCGCCCACCGTGCCATGCGCCGCGGCCTGGCCTGCGACTTCGTGCACTTCAGCGGGGCTCCCTACACGAACCCCTCGTCGGTGTACAAGGCGTACGCCCTCGCCCGCGAGTTGAACCGCTACCAGCCGGCCGGCCGGTTGCACGTCATCGCGCTGGGCAAGGCCCAGAAGCAACTCGCCGTGGCCGGCGCCGGCCGATTCCAAGTCGTCGCCCAGCGGCGCCTGATGGTGCGCACCGCCTCGGTGTTGGCCGTGCGCACCGGGGCCCAGGCCCTGGTCACGGGCGACAGTCTGGGGCAGGTGGCGAGCCAGACACTGGCCAACCTGGTCGCCGTCGACGAGGCCGCCGACCTGCCGATCCTGCGTCCGCTGATCGGCTGGGAGAAGCAGGAGATCATCGACGAGGCCCGGTCCATCGGCACGGCCGACGTCTCGGTGCTGCCCGACGAGGACTGCTGCCGACTGCTCGCCCCGCCGCGGGCCAGCACGCGGGCCGAACTTCCCCGGCTACGGGCGGTGGAGAAGCGCCTCGACCTCGACGAGGTCACCGAGGCCCTGCTGGGCAACGTCCAGGTGATGCTGCCGGGGGAGGACGCCGGGGCGGCGAGGGTCGTGGAGGTGACGGCGGAGGTCGGGCGCCAGGTCGACGACGGTGGGAGGTAGCCGGCTGGATGCGGAGCCGCCGTCCTACCGTCGGGTCCGCCGCAGCACGCAGTCCCCGCACAGCCCTCCGCCCGGCACGCGGTAGTACAGGCAGCAACTGCGCCGGGAGAATGCGGGGCCGGCGGGATCCAAGGTGCCCGTGTCGCGCAGCAGTGGGTCTTCCAGCACGGCCGCCGCCAGTGCCACGGCCCGCTCCGCCACCTCCCCGCGGCCTGCGCCGCGGCACCATCCCTCCAGTACGCGGAGGGTGCCGACCAGTGCCGAGGCCGCATTGCCCCACAACAACCGGGAGGAGATCGGGGTCACCGCGCCGACGGCCCGGTGCAGCGGCATCAGATGACCGTGCAGAACGGCCGCCCGCAGCCCGCTCGCCAGCTCTTCCCCGGAGGCCGACGCCAAGGTGGACGGAGTTGGGGAGGGGGCGGGGGACGGGGACGGGGACGGGAGCCAGAGTTCGTCCGGTGTGCTCCGGTCCGGATGCCACCACAGGGCGCCGCCGCCGAGATCGGGGACGCGTCCTGCCAGGACCGCCGGTGCGAGGGCGATCGACCACAGGCGTCCGGCCAGTCCCTGGTAGACGAGGGACGCCGCGATCCGCGGCTCCGTCACGCCGAGTCGCGTGGCCACCGCCGCCACGCGGGTGCGTAGCGCCGGTGCGGAACTCTCGCCGTACAGCTCTCCCAAGGGGAGGAAACCGTGCTCCCGTGGTGCTCCGGCGTCAGTCCGTACGGCGAAGAACGGTCCCACGGCGGCGCTGCGGTTGAGGATCGCCGTCATCGACTCCTGCGGCATGGGTCCTGTCCTCCTCGGTGAGAGCCCGGGCAACCGGAGCCGGAGGGTGCCGGCCCGGGCCGGATGGTTCGGTTCACGTGCCGGCCCGGCGCCGGCCCGGCCACTCTGCCAGTCACCCCTCCACCGCGGACAGTCGGACGGCCTCACCTGCCGTCACGGGGGCGCCCGCCTCCACGGAGTGCAGGACGTGCGCCAGGACCTCCGCGCCCCGGACCACCCTCGGACCGGGCCGGTTGAAGTAGGCGGGACCGTCGAGGATCCAGACGGCGTCCGTGCGCACGGCGGGCAGCTCGTCCCAGCCAGGCAGTTCGGTGAGCAGACTGCGCTCCCGCACCGTGCGGTCGGGGCTGAAGCCGCAGGGCAACACGAGGACGACGTCGGGACGTGCGGCGCGTACCGCACTCCACTCCATCGGTTCGGTGTGCTCGCCCGGGGCCGCGAGCAGCGGTGTGCCGCCTGCGCAGGTGACTTGCTCAGGCACCCAGTGCCCCGCGGGCCAGAGCGGATCGAGCCACTCGATGGCGACCACGCGCGGCCGCGGACGACCGGCGGTCAGCCGCTCCACCGTCGCCAGGCGTGCGCGCAGGTCCTGCCTGCGCCGCTCGGCGCGTTCCCGCACGCCCAGCAGGGTGCCGACGGTGACCAGGCAGTCCAGCACGTCGTGCAGGGTCCGTGGCTCCAGGCTCAGCACCCTGGTGTCGGCCTCCAGCACCCGCACGTCCCGGGAGACGCTGCTGTACGACACCGCACACACCGCGCAGAGGTCCTGAGTGAGGATCACCTCCGGGGCGAGGGCCGCGAGGGCCTGGGTGTCGAGGCCGTAGAGCGAGGAGCCGGCGTGGGCGGCGCCGCCCACCGCGTCGGAGATCTCCCGGCTGGTCATGTCATCCGCGGAGAATTCGGCAGTCGTGACGACGGGTACCTCGGCGACGGCCTCCGGCGGCCAGTCGCATTCGTGGGTGCGGCCCACCAAGTCGGCGGCCAGACCGAGTTCGGCCACGATGTCGGTGGTCGCCGGCAGCAGAGAGACGATGCGCATGCTTCGACCCTAGCCAGGCGCAGGAGCGGACCTAGCCGGCTTCCCGGCGGGCGCCGGCCCGTGTGTCGCCTGCCGGGCGTACCTGTGCGGCAGGGGGCGGCGGCCGCCTACGGCCCGGCTGCTCCCGAACCCCTGCCGTCACAGGCGTTCTTCTGCCCGAGCGCACTCGTCGACCGCACGCCGGGAGCGGTCCGGCTCGCCGCGGAAACCGAGCCCGTCGAGCGCCGGAGCCCGGTCACCCCATGGTGCTCTCCACCGGATACGGCACGTAGGTCCGCCGGTCGGGATCGACGGCGAGACGTCCGCCGGCCGGTGGGCGGGCGCGCTGCGCGCAGTCCCGGCGTTCGCAGATGCGGCAGCCGAGTCCGATCGGCGTGGCGGCGCGCGGGTCGTCGAGGGCGATGCCCTCGGCGTAGACGAGGCGGTGGGCGTGGCGCAGTTCGCAGCCGAGGGCGACGGCGAACTCGGCGCGCGGGGCGTGATGGCCGAAGCCCCCTCGCGTGATGGTGCGCGCGACCCAGAAGTACCGTTTGCCGTCCGGCATTTCGGCGACCTGGGTGAGGATCCGGCCAGGTGCGGAGAACGCCTCGTACACCGTCCACAGGGGGCAGGTGCCGCCGAGCCGGGAGAAGTGGAAGTCGGTCGCGGACTGCCGTTTGGAGATGTTGCCGGCCCGGTCGACCCTGAGGAACGAGAACGGCACCCCTCGCCGGCCGGTGCGTTGGAGGGTGCTCAGGCGGTGGCAGGCCGTCTCGAAGCCGACGCCGAAGCGGGCGGAGAGCAGCTCTATGTCGTAGCCCACCTCCTCGGCCACCGTGTGGAACGCGGTGTAGGGCATGAGGAGCGCGCCCGCGAAGTAGTTGGCCAGACCGATGCGGACCAGCGCCGGTGACTGCGGCGAGGTCAGCCCGGTGGCGCCGTCCGCCAGTTGGTCGAGGAGCGGGCCGTGCTCCAACAGGGCGAGTTGGGTGGCGAGTTGGAAGGCGCGCTGGGCGTCGCTGAGCCAGGGGGAGAGGAACAGCAGCCCGGTTTCGGGAACGAAGCGCCGCGCGTCGCCCCCGCGGCCGGCAGCGGCCTGGACGACGCGGACCTGGTGGCGCTCGGCGAGCAGCGCGGTGAGCGGGTCGGCTGCCTTGCCGGGGCGCAGGTCCAGCGCCTCGGCGGTCCGCTCGGCTTCGGTGTCGAGCGGCTCGAAATGGTTGTGGTGGGCGTAGAAGAAGTCCCGCACCTCGTCGTGCGGTTCCGCCGGGGGCAGCAGCCCACCGGCCGGTCCTGGCGAGCCGAGGGCGGCGGCCTGTTCGACGGTGTCGCGGTAGCGGCGGTGCAGGGCGACCAGGGCGCGGGCCACCTCGGGGTGGTCGCGGACGGCCTCGGTGACCTCCTCGGCGGCGGGCAGCGGCACCCCGCACGCCTCGTCGGCGAGCGCGGCGTGCAGATCGGCGGCGAGCCGGTCCTCGGCGGCCTCCGAGAAGAACTCCGCGTCGACCCCGAAGACCTCCGCGATCCGCAGGAGCACGGCGGCGGTCAGCGGACGCTGGCTCTGCTCGATCTGGTTGGCGTAGCTGGTGGAGATGCCGAGCGCGCGGGCCATCTCGACCTGGTTCATGCCGTGCTCACGGCGCAGCCTTCGCAGCTTCGCGTGGGCGTAGACCTTGCGGTCGGCTGCTCCTCGTGCCATGGCGCACATCCTTGTCGCAAGCCGGCGAGTGATGACATTCCGGTACGGGCTGGTTGCGAACATAGCATCCGCTTCCTTCGCAGAATTCGCAGATTCGCAGCCCCGGGATGTACGAAATCCGCAGATTGGACGGGTGGCCGGGCAGCCGCGGAACGGGCACTGTCGATCACGTCAGCACGCACCGGACCGTCCGCCCCCGCGAGGAGCCCCGTGATCGAGCACCACGTCCGTGTCCACCCCAGCGCCGACCGACTTCCGCGCGAGGACCAGCTCGCCTGGAAACTGGCCGCCGTCGCCACCGGCACCGAGGAACTGGACGCCGACAGCACCGCGATGGCCATCAACCGAGTGATCGACAACGCCTCGGTCGCCGTCGCCTCCCTGCTGCGCCGCCCGGTCGCCGTGGCCCGCGCCCAGGCCACTGCCCACCGCGCCGCCACGCCCGGCGCGTCCGTCTTCGGCAGCCGCGCCCGGGTCTCCCCGGAGTGGGCCGCCTGGGCGAACGGCACCGCGGTGCGCGAGCTGGACTTCCACGACACGTACCTGGCCGCCGACTACTCCCACCCCGGCGACAACCTCCCGCCGCTGCTCGCCGTCGCCCAGCACACCGGTCGCACCGGCGCCGACCTGCTGCGCGGGGCCGTCGCCGCGTACGAGATCCACGTCGCCCTGGTCAAGGGCATCTGCCTGCACGCGCACCGCATCGACCACGTGGCCCACCTGAGCGCCGCCACCGCCGGCGGCCTGGGCACCCTGCTGCGCCTGCCCACCGAGACCGTGTACCAGGCCATCCAGCAGGCGGTGCACACCACGACCGCCACCCGGCAGTCCCGCAAGGGCGAGATCTCCAGTTGGAAGGCGTACGCGCCCGCCTTCGCCGGCAAGGCCGCCATCGAGGCCGTCGACCGGGCGATGCGCGGCGAGACCTCCCCGTCGCCGATCTACGAGGGCGAGGACGGCTTCCTGGCATGGCTGCTCGACGGCCCGGAATCCTCCTACCGGGTCCTGATCCCGGAGCCCGGTGAGCCGCGTCGCGCGATCCTCGACACGTACACCAAGGAGCACTCCGCCGAGTACCAGGCCCAGGCGGTCATCGACCTGGCCCGCCGGCTGCGGGAGAGGACCGGCCCCCTCCAGCGCGTGCGGTCGATCGTCCTGCACACCAGCCACCACACCCACCACGTGATCGGCTCCGGCGCGAACGACCCGCAGAAGTACGACCCCACGGCCAGTCGGGAGACCCTCGACCACTCCGTGCCCTACATCTTCGCCGTCGCACTTCAGGACGGCGCCTGGCACCACGCGCGCTCCTACGCTCCCGAGCGCGCCGCCCGACCGGAGACGGTCGAGCTGTGGCGGAAGATCACCACCGTCGAGGACCCGGCCTGGACCCGCCGCTACCACGAACCCGACCCGGACCGCCGGGCCTTCGGCGGACGAGCGGTGATCACCCTCGACGACGGCTCGGTGATCGAGGACGAACTCGCCGTGGCCGACGCCCATCCGGCCGGCGCCCGACCCTTCGACCGCCCGGCGTACGTCAGGAAGTTCGGCACCCTCGCCGAGGGCATCGTCACCCCGGCCGACCAGGACCGCTTCCTGAACGCCGCCGAGCACCTGGCCGAACTGACCGCCGCCGACCTGGGCGGCCTCTTCCCGGACGTCGACACCGAAGCCGTCGCCGCGTACGACGCCGGCCTGCCGAAGGGACTGTTCTGATGGTGCTGCACACCCGCACCACCCCCGCCGAACGCCGCCGCGCACTGCGCGAACAGCTCGCCTCGGGGCACCTGCTGCGCATGCCCGGCGCGCTCAACCCGCTCTCCGCCCGCCTCATCCAGGACACCGGCTTCGAGGCCGTCTACCTGTCGGGCGCGGTCCTCGCCGCGGACCTGGGCCTGCCCGACATCGGCCTCACCACGTCCGTGGAGATCGCCGCGCGCGCCCAGCAGACGACCCGGGTCACCGACCTGCCGGTCCTCATCGACGCCGACACCGGCTTCGGCGAGCCCATGAACGCGGCGCGCACCGTGCAGTTGATGGAGGACGCCGGACTGGCCGGTCTCCACCTGGAGGACCAGGTCAACCCCAAACGCTGCGGCCACCTGGACGGCAAGACCGTCGCGCCCCGCGAGGAGATGGTCCGCCGTCTCCGGGGTGCCGTCGACGCCCGCCGCGACCCCGACTTCCTCCTGATGGCCCGTACCGACGCCCGCTCGGTCGAGGGGCTGGGCGCGGCGATCGACCGGGCGAAGGCGTACGTCGACGCCGGCGCCGACGCGATCTTCCCCGAAGCCCTCGCCGACCTCTCCGAGTACGAAGCGTTCCGCGCGGCGGTCGACGTCCCGCTGCTCGCCAACCTCACGGAGTTCGGCAAGACGCCCCTGCTGGACACCCGCACCCTGGAGAACCTCGGCTACAACATCGCGCTCTACCCCGTCACCCTGCTGCGGATCGCCATGGGAGCTGTCGAGGACGGGCTGCGCACGATCGCCGCCGAGGGCACCCAGGCATCCCTGCTGCCCCGCATGCAGACCCGCTCCCGCCTGTACGAACTCCTCGGCTACGAGGAGTACTCGGCCTTCGACTCGGCCGTCTTCGACTTCACCCTCCCACCCGGCACCTGACCCCCGAAGGCAGGAACCCCATGACCGCCACCGCACCCGAGATCCACCGCGGCCTCGCCGGTGTCGTCGTCGACACCACCGAGATCTCCACCGTCATCCAGGAGACCAACTCCCTCACCTACCGCGGCTACCCGGTGCAGGACCTGGCCGCCCGCCGCTCCTTCGAAGAGGTCGCCCACCTCCTCTGGTACGGCGAACTCCCCGACGAGGGACAGCTCCGCGCCTTCCGGGCCCGCGAGCGCGCCCTGCGCCCGCTGGACCGCACCACGTGGGAGCTGCTCGCCCGGCTGCCCGAGACCTGCCACCCGATGGACGTGCTGCGCACGGCCGTCAGCTTCTTCGGCGCCGAGGACCCGACCGAGGACGACGGCTCGCTCGCCGCCCACCGTGCGAAGTCCCTCACCCTCCTCGCCAAGCTGCCCACCGTGGTGGCAGCCGACCAGCGACGACGCCGGGGACTGGACCCGATCCCGCCGGACCCCGGCCTCGGGTACGCGGAGAACTTCTTCCACATGTGCTTCGGAAGCGTGCCCGCCCCCGAGGTGGTCCGCTGCTTCGAGATCTCCCTCACCCTGTACGCCGAGCACAGCTTCAACGCCTCGACGTTCACCGCCCGCGTGGTCACCTCCACCCTCTCCGACCTCTACAGCGCGGTCACCGCCGCGATCGGCGCGCTGAAGGGCCCGCTGCACGGCGGCGCCAACGAGGCCGTGATGCACATGCTGCTGGAGATCGGCGACCCGCAACGCGCCCAGGCATGGCTGGACGAGGCGCTGGCCTCCAAGCGGAAGATCATGGGCTTCGGCCACCGCGTCTACAAGCACGGCGACTCCCGCGTTCCGATCATGCAAGACGCCCTCGACCGGCTGGTGGCACGCGCCGCGGATCCCGAGGTGACCCGGCTGGCCACCCTGCACGCGGCCCTGCGGGACGCCGTGCTCCACCGCAAGGGCATCCACCCGAACCTCGACTACCCGGCCGGCCTCGCCTACCACCTGATGGGCTTCGACATCCCGGCCTTCACCCCGATCTTCGTGCTCAGCCGGATCACCGGCTGGACCGCCCACATCACCGAGCAGCTCGCACACAACGCCCTGATCCGCCCGCTGGCCTCGTACGGCGGGCCGGGCCAACGGGCGGTGCCGGGCGCCGCGTAGCCGGCCCCGTGCCAGGCGGCTGCGCTCAGGCCGTGAGGCCCTCGATCGCCACGGGGAGGTGCCGGGGGCCGCGCAGCACCGCGTTGGCGCGGTACGGCGGCGGGTCCTCCAGCAGCCTGGAGAACGTGACCCGGCGGAACAGTTCGGCCACGGCCACATGGAGTTCCATACGGGCGAGCGGGGCGCCGAAGCAGTAGTGGATGCCGGTGTAGAAGCCCAGGTGCTCGTTGTCCTTGCGGTCGGGATCGAACCGGTCGGGGTCCGGGAAGCGTTTCGGGTCGCGGTTGGCCGCGGCCAGCATGAGCCACACCGGCGAGCCCTTGGGGATCGTGGTGTCGGCGATGTCGATGTCGGCCAGCGCCGTGGCCCACGGCACGAACTGGACCGGGGGCTCGTACCGCAGCACTTCCTCGATGAGCGGGACGGCCAGGGCCGGTTCCCGCTGGAAGCGCGCGAGGACGTCAGGGTGGCGCAGCAGGGTCAGGGTCGTGTTGGTGATCGCGTTGACGGTGGTCTCGTGGCCGGCGACCAGGAGCAGCACCGCGGTGGCCTCCAGGTCCGCCGGGGTCATCTCGGGGGCGAGCGCGCTGAGCATCCCGGGGCCGGGGTGGCGGCGCTTGGTCTCGATCAGGTCCGTCAGGTAGGTGCCCAACTCCCGGCGTGCCCGCTGGGCTTTTTCCAGGCCGTCCTCGCCGGCCTGGGGATCGAGTGACGAGGCCAGGGCATCGGCCCAGCCGTGGAAGCGTGGTTCGTCCTCGCGCGGCACGCCGAGGACCTTGCAGATGGCGGTGACGGGCAGGGGGTAGGAGAAGTCGTCGACGATGTCCACCTCGTCCTTGCCCTCGAAGGCGTCGAGCAGTTCGGTGACGACCTTGGTCAGGTCTCCGCGCAGGTCGTCGAGGAATCTGGGGCTGTGCGGAGGACCGAACGGTCGGTTGATGGTGTCGCGCAGCCGGTCGTGCAGGGGTGGGTCGGTGAAGATGAAGCTGGGCGGCAGACCGGTCTCCTCGTTCGGTTGCCCGATGCGGGCGTAGCCGGGCGAGCGGTGGCTGGTGTCGTTGCTCAACCGCGGGTCGTTGGCCAGGTTCCGCACCTCGTAGTAGGTGCTGACCAGGTACGTTCCGTCCGCTTCCCGCCTGACCGGAGTCCTGCGCAGTTCCGCGTACAGCGGGTACGGATCGGCTCGGTTGGCGTAGTCGGTGATCTGCGCGGGGAGGGTGCCGAGCGTCATGGTGTCTCCTGGGGCTCCGGGCGGCACAGGGCCGGTGATCAGGCACGCGACGGAACGAACTGCACGCGCCGCTCGCTCGGTGAGTGGCCCGACAGCGTGACGGTGGGCCCGTGCGTGGGCAGGTGGGGGTCGGGGAAGTCCGGGTCGACCGGCTGCAACGTCTCGGTGCGGCGGTCGACCGTGTGGTACTCCGGTGGGAACGGCGCGCCGGCGGCGATCTGCTCCTGGTAGAACCCCAACCACTTGGCTCCGTCGAAGGACGCCGCGGCGATGACCCGGCCGCGGTAGCCGTACACGGCGACGAACCGCTCCTCGGCGAGCGCCCCCTGGACGACGACCAGTTGGTCGCCCAGCGGGGGCACCCCCACGGACTTGATGTTGATGCCGAACTGGGAGGACCAGAACATCGGCACCCACAGGTGCGGAATGCGCTTCGTCCCCGCACAGACCATGTTGTGGGCGGCGATCTCGGCCTGTTCGACCGCGTTGCCCCAGTGCTCCAGCGACAGGAACTGATAGTCGAACAACGGGTGCGGGCTGCGGGCGACGTCACCGGCGGCGTAGAGGTCGTCCGTGACGATGCCGTTGACGTCGAACACCCGGCACCCGGCGTCGCACGCGACGCCCCGGGGACCCGCGGCCACCCCCGAACCGGCGAGCCACTCCGTGTTCCGGACGGCGCCGAGCGAGATGACCGCGACCTCCGCGTCGATCGCCGTACCGTCGGACAGATGGGCGCGCCTGAGCCGTCCCCCGTAGTCGCCCTCCAGGGCGGTGACGCTGACCCCGCAGCGCAGATCGACGCCCTTGCCGCGTTGCAGCCGGTCCGCTGCCGCGCCGATCACCCCGCCGAGCGCGCCGACCAGCGGCGCCGGGCCGCGTTCGGCGACCGTGACCTCAAGGCCCAACTCCCGGCAGGCGGAGGCGACTTCGGAGCCCGTGAAACCGGCGCCGATCACCAGCACCCGGGAGACCCCCGCAGTCAGCTTCCGTTGCAGCTGGGCCGAATCGTCGCGGGTGCGCAGCACGAACACCCCGTCCAACGCGGCCTCTTCCGGGTGGATCCACGGTCTGGCCCGGGTCCCGGTGGCGATCAGCAGACGGTCGTAGGGAACGGTGTCGCCGTTCGCCAGGCGTACCTGTTCGGCGTCCCGGTCCAGTCCCTCGGCGGCGACGCCCAGGCGCCAGTCGGCGTCGATGTCGCGCCGGCGCGGCAGTGCGGTGTCCTCGGGCCGCGCCCGTCCGAGCAGCGCCTGCTTGGACAGCGGCGGCCGGTCGTAGGGTTCGTACGGCTCGTCGCCGATCATGGTCAGCGATCCGGTGAACCCCTGGTCACGCAGGGTCTCCGCGGCGCGCAGACCGGCCAGCGAGGCGCCGACGACGACGATCCGGCCCTGGCGCCGCAGGGCCTCGACGTCCGTATCAGCCGACATGGGGCTCCACACCCTCTGTCACACCCCGCGTCGGCTCGTCGGAGTAGTCGACGAGGATGGCCTGCACCGGGCAGGCCGCCGCGGCCTCCTCCACCCGGTCGCGTTGTTCCTCCTCGAAGCGGGGGGAGAACAACAGCGCTTCCTCGCCGTGCAGGGCGAACACGTCCGGGGCGAGGAAGACGCACTGCGCGAACCCCTGGCACCGGTTGAGATCGACCACAAGCCTCATCTGGAACCCGCTTCCTGCTCAGGCTCCGGCTCCGGCGGCCGCAAGCTCCGCAGCCCTTGCGCTCGGTCCACACGATCGGTTGGCATGCCTCTCCTTCAGGATCGGCTCCTTGAGAGCGGCTCGCAAACCGGATGCGGGGCCTGGACACGCCGGCTCCCCACCACCCGATACCGGCCGGTCCTTGCAGGTCAGGCGACCTTCCCGCGGGACGCTCCGGGCGGGCGGGGAACCGGCGCCCCGGCCGGGCCCAACGGTGCGGCGGCCGAGGCCGAGGCGCGACAGCGGGCGCTCGATGCGGGCAACGGGGCCGCTTCGGACCGGCTGGCCGACCTCGCCGACCCGGCCGGCGACCTTGGGGAGCCGAGCGAGCTGCTGGACGACGAACCACGCACGCCGGCTTCCTGCTCACTCGACGTCTCGCTCACCCGCAGCCCGATCCGGGGCCTTCGCGCCGCGGCCGTGTGGTCGCGGGTGGTCGAGGCGAACGCGCGGAGGGTGGGCAACTCTTCGCCCCACTGGGCAACCCTCCGCCCCACTGGTGAACCGTGGTACCGCGGCCCACGTCAAGGCCGAGGCGATATCGGCGAATTCGACCTTCTCCGCATCACCCCACCCGCACCACATGCCACTTGGTGAACAGTGGAAGTTCCAAGGCTGGCCAAATGGTGCACTTCCCCCCTGCGTCACGTCGCAGGTGTGGTCCATCGCATGCGGAGCATGGCGGTCGAAAACCGCAGATGGCGCATATGGCCCGGCTTTCGTGTCATGTATTGGCCATGGCTTCCGGCGTTGACGGTAGGCGTCAGTTGGCCTGTTAGTGGGGTGTTGATATCCGGCCATGCTGCCTCCTTCGGTATCCCTGTTTGTTGCGCACCGAGAAGGGGTGGCGGGGCGGTGATCTGTATACGTGGATTTGGTTTCCGCTAGAACCGCACCGGGGTGTTATGTGAAAGTCACGCGGTAGAGTGGCGCTTATCGCTGGAGGCGGATTCAAGGGTTCCACCTCGTGGTGGAGTGCGGGTTTCCGTTCGACCAATGGGTTTTGGGATCTCAAGGATTCTCGATGGTGAAGCGAAGCCGCCTGTCCAAGGCGTGTGGCTGGGGTGGAAATCGGGCTGGGGGGACGGTGCGCCGACAAGGGGGGTGCATGTCGGCGGGACGGGACGCCGGCGGCCAGGGGGTGCTGGAGCGCTTTGCCGCGCTTGTTGGCGTAGTGGGCTCGTTTTCGACTTCCGTGCACCGTTCCGGGCTGCTCGAATCCGCGGGACATGTGGTGCAGGCTGCGGTCTCATTGCTTGCGGGGCATGGAGGTTCCCTTGGTGGCGCCGGCGGTTGGAGTGTGCCGTCGCGCGCTTCGCCCTGAGGCGGGGGCCGGCATAGCCCCGGGGGGCGAGGTGGCTTGCGCCGCCGCTGGCGGGGTCGGACGGTGTCGGGGGCGGTCGCTGCGTCCG
This sequence comes from Streptomyces lunalinharesii, assembly GCF_039532155.1. Lineage (NCBI taxonomy): Bacteria > Bacillati > Actinomycetota > Actinomycetes > Kitasatosporales > Streptomycetaceae > Streptomyces > Streptomyces lunalinharesii. Next base: position 293,599 of record NZ_BAAARK010000006.1, on the reverse strand, counting down.
TTCAGGGCTGAGGCTCCGGCTGGGTTCGTCGGTCTCCCCAGCCGCGACGGATCGTGGTCCGTGCAGGAAAGTCGGCCTCGGTCGGGGCGAATGCAGCCCCTGGATGTCCCTGCCCGACGCACCCCGACTGCCGAGTTCACGTTTCTCCTCGACCGAGGTCCAAAGAACTGATATCGCGTTACCGATCTTCTCGAACGTAAGGTCGGGGCGACGGGAATTGTCGCGCCATCAATACCCCTTGACCTTCTCACCCCACGACCGTCGGGAATTCGCCGGCCTGCGCTGGGCGCGGCATGCCTGCCTGCAAGAGGGGCGGTCGACCGTTCGGCATTCAGATCGCCGAACAAACCTGGCAACGCACATCTGTATCAATAGCTAATTCCCAGAAGGCCGATCGGCTCGCATCCAGTAAGTCGGCACACCACAGCACGGGGCATCTCCTGCTGCGCACAACCTACGGAGTGCACAAGTTGACCGAAACCACTGACATTTCGACCGATGAGCCGGACGGTGCCGCTTCTGCCCGCCGTGAAGAGGAGAATCCCACGCGCAGCACGGAGGGGGTCTTCGCCGAGCTGTTAGCCGCGCTGGTGGGCACCGAGCGGGTACCGGTCGACAGCCACTTCTTCAACGACCTCGGCGCCGACTCGATGGTGATGGCGCACTTTTGCGCACGGGTCAGAAAGCGCTCGGAGCTGCCGCCGGTATCGATGAAGGACGTCTACCAGCATCCCACCGTCCGCGCCCTCGCGGCGGCGCTGGAGCAGACCGCGGCCGAGCCGGCCGCCCCGGCTACCCCGGAGCCGGTCGAACCACCACCACGGAGCAGCAGCCTCCGGTACGTCCTGTGCGGGACGGCGCAGCTGCTGTTCTTCCTCGGCTACTCCTACCTCACCGCCCTGTGCACCACGAGGGGCTACGACTGGGTGTCCGACGGCTCCGGAGCGAGCGGCATCTATCGCCGGGCGGTGCTCTTCGGCAGCGCCGAGTGCATCGGCCTGAGCCTCTTCCCGATCGTGGCCAAATGGCTGCTCGTCGGCCGGTGGACGCCGCGGGCGTTCCCCCTCTGGGGACTTACCTATCTGCGCTTCTGGATCGTCAAGGTGTTGGTGCAGGCCAACCCCATGGTGCTGTTCGTCGGCAGCCCCGTGTACGTGCTCTACCTGCGCGCCCTGGGCGCCAAGGTCGGCAAGCACGTCACGGTCCTGTCCCGCCACGTCCCCGTGTGCACCGACCTGCTCACCGTCGGCGCCGGGACGGTGATCCGCAAGGACTCGTTCTTCCTCTGCTACCGCGCCCAGGCCGGCCGCATCCAGACCGGCCCGGTGACCCTCGGCCGGGACGTGTTCATCGGCGAGCGGACCGTCCTGGACATCGACACCGCGATGGGCGACGGGGCGCAACTCGGCCACACCTCCACCCTGCAACGCGGTGAGGCCGTACCCAGCGGCCAGCGGTGGCACGGATCTCCCGCCCAGCGCACGGAGTTGAACTACGTACGGGTCGCCCCGGCACGGTGCAGCACGTACCGGCGGGCCGCCTTCGGATGGCTGAGCCTGCTGAGGACGTTCCTCGTCGTGCTGCCCTTGGTGATCGGCGGTGCCTGCGTGCTGTTGACCAAGGTGTCCATGCCGGTGGGCGGGCAGCCGCTGAGCGAGGAGTCCGTCACCTCGGCGGCGTTCTACCTCGACACCCTGGTCTTCTCCCTCACGGTGTTCTTCGGAGCCATCGTCGTCGGCCTGACCGTGCTGTGCACCGTCCCCCGACTGCTGCACCGGGTGGTCGAGCCGGACAAGGTCCATCCGCTGTACGGCTTCCGGTACGGCGTGCACCGCGCGCTCGCGCGCATGACGAACCTGAAGTTCTTCATCTGGCTGTTCGGGGACAGCTCCTACATCGTCCACTACCTCCGAGGTCTGGGGTACGACCTCTCCCGCGTCGAGCAGACCGGCTCGAACTTCGGCAGCGGCCTCCAGCACGAATCCCCGTTTCTGAGCTCCGTGGGCAGCGGAACGATGGTCGCCGACGGGCTGTCCCTCATCAACGCCGAGATCTCCAGCACCTCCTTCAGCGTGGCGCGCACCACGATCGGCGAGCAGAACTTCCTCGGCAACTTCATCGCCTATCCCGCCGGGGGGCGAACAGGCGACAACTGCCTCCTGGCGACGAAGGTGATGGTCCCGCTCGACGGGGAGATCCGTGCGGGGGTGGGACTGCTCGGCTCGCCCTGCTTCGAGATCCCGCGGACGGTGGAGCGCGACGCCCGCTTCGACCACCTGCGCGGCGGCGACGAACTGCGCCGCCGGCTCGCGGCCAAGAACCGCTACAACCTGCGCTCCATCGGCCTGTTGCTCCTCCTGCGATGGTTCCACTTCTTCGCACTGGCCCTGCTGAGCGTGGCGACGTTCTACCGGAACGACGCCTGGGGACAGCTCCTGGACGCCGTGCTGCTGGTGCTCTCCCTGGGGTTCACCGGCATCTATTACGCGCTGGTGGAGCGGTGCATCACGCGCTTCCGGGCGCTGCGGCCGCAGGTGTGTTCCATCTACGACCCGTACTTCTGGCACCACGAACGGCTGTGGAAGGTCCCCGACACCCACTTCAACGCCTTCAACGGGACCCCGTTCAAGAACGTCATGTGGCGACTGATGGGCGTCCGCCTCGGTCGCCGGGTCTTCGACGACGGCTGCTTCATCACCGAACGCACGCTCACCACCATCGGCGACGACTGCGTCCTGAACGCCGGTAGCAAGATCCAGTGCCACTCGCAGGAGGACGGCACCTTCAAGTCCGACCGCAGCACGCTCGGGGCCGGTTGCACGCTCGGCGTCGGTGCGCTCGTCCACTACGGCGTGACGCTGGGGGAGGGCGCGGTGCTCGCTGCCGACTCCTTCCTGATGAAGGGGGAAGAGGTGCCCCGCAACGCACGGTGGGCGGGCAACCCGGCCGTCGACACGTCCCGGCACCGGCACAGCGCGCCCAGGCCAGGCACCGCAGCGGCGCCCGTGCCGTAGGCCGACCGCCAGAGCGTCACGGAGCCACCGCACACCACGACACGACCGATTACAAGAGGGAAGACCGATGGGAAACCCGAAGGACGCCGCCCGCGCGCACTGGCTGAGAGTGCTCACCGCCGGCGGGTACACCGCGATCCCGCGATGGACGCCCGACCCGGCTGCCGGCGAGACCACGTACGAACTGCCCCTCCCCGACGGCCTATTGACGAGGCTGCGCCAGCAGACCATCGGGTTGGACGTGCGCATGGACGCGGCGCTGTTGGCCGCCCACGCCAAGGTCCTCGCCGCGCTCTCCGGAGAGCGGGAGGTGATCACCGGCTACATCCCCGCCGGCGGCGGCCCGGCACTGCCCTGCCGCGTCTCCACCGCCTCCGACAGCTGGCACGCACTCATGCGGGACTCCGCCTGGGCAGCCGCCGAACTGCTGGCCCACCGGACCTTCCCGGTGGACACCCTGCGCGACGAGCTGGGGCTGCAACAGCCGCTGTTCGAGACCGAGTTGGACCTGTCCGGGAGCGCCGAGGAGCTGTCGGACAGCACCGTGCTCAGGGTGGCCGTACTGCGGCACGAGGGTCGGGTCACGCTGCGCCTGCGCTACCGGACCGAGGTCATGGACGCGAAGTACGCCGCCCGGATCGCCGGCTACCACCTCACCGCGCTCGCACGCTTCGCAGCGGACCCCGGCGCCGAGCACGCGGCACAGAGCCTCCTGTCCACCGCCGAACGTGACTTCCAACTTGAGGCGCTGTCCGGGCCCCAACTGGAGCTGCCGGATCGCCGGTTCCACGAACTGTTCGAGGAGCAGGTGCGCCGCCACCCGGATGCCGTCGCCGCGGTGCACGACGGCCGGCAGTGGACCTACCAGGAACTCAACGCCCGCGCCAACCGTCTCGGGCGAGCCCTCCTGGCCGAGGGGCTGACCCGCGAGGGCGTGGTGGCCGTCGTCACCGAACGCAACCTGGACTGGATGGCCGCCGTGCTCGCCGTCTTCAAGGCCGGCGGCGTCTACCTCCCCATCGAGCCGCACTTCCCGCCCGACCGCATCACGGCCATGCTCACCCGGGCCGAATGCGGTCTCGTCCTCACCGAACCAGGGAGCACGACCACCCTCGACCAGGCACTGGCCGACCTGCCAGGCACCCGCGCCCTCGCCATCAACGCCGCACTGGCCGCTGACGACTTCGACGACGACCTGAACATCGAGGTCGCCGCAGACCAACTCGCCTACATCTACTTCACCAGCGGCTCCACCGGCGAGCCCAAGGGCGCGATGTGCGAGCACGCCGGCTTCCTCAACCACCTCTACGCCAAGATCGGTGACGTGGGGGTCGCCGAAGACGGCGTGGTCGCCCAAACCGCACCACAGTGCTTCGACATCTCCTTGTGGCAACTGGTCTGCGCACTCCTGGTCGGCGGACGAACCCACCTGGTCGAACAGCAGGTGATCCTCGACGTCCCGCGCTTCGTCGACACCCTCACCGAGGGACGCATCACGGTCCTCCAGGTCGTCCCCTCCTACCTCGAAGCGATCCTGACCCACCTGGAACTCCACCCCCGCCACCTCCCGGACCTGCGGTGCGTCTCGGTCACCGGCGAGGAGCTCAAGACGGAACTCGCCCAGCGCTGGTTCACCGCACTGCCGGGCATCAGGCTGGTCAACGCCTACGGTCTGACGGAGACCTCCGACGACACCAACCACGAGGTCATGGACCGGGCACCGGACGGCGGTCGGATCCCGCTCGGGCCCTGCGTGAACAACGTCCGCGTCTACGTCGTCGACGACAACCTGGAACCGGTACCCCTGGGTGCCCCGGGCCAGATCGTCTTCTCCGGCGTCTGCGTCGGCCGCGGCTACGTCAACGACCCCGAACGCACCCGAGCGGCCTTCCTGGACGACCCGCACTACCCGGGCCAACGGCTCTACCAGGGCGGCGACTACGGACGGTGGCTGCCCGGCGCGCGGCTGGAGTTCCTCGGGCGCCGCGACGCCCAGGTCAAGATCCGGGGTTTCCGGATCGAGATCGGCGATATCGAGAACGCGCTGCTGCGGGCACCAGGCGTGCGTGACGGTGCCGTCACGGTCGCCGGCGACGACCAACGCAAGCGCCTGGTGGCCTTCTACAGCGGCCCACAACCCTGGGAGGCCGACGCCCTACGGCAGCAACTGGCACAGTCACTGCCCCCGTACATGGTTCCCGATGCCTTCCACTGGCGTGAGCACCTGCCCCTGACCGCCAACGGCAAGATCGACAAGAAGGCGCTCACCGCGCTCGCCGCCCAACCCGAGACCGTCGACAACTACCGCGCACCGCGCACGTCCAGGGAGCGCCGACTGGCCCAGGCATGGGCGAAGGTGCTCGGCATGGAACCGGGCCGCATCGGGCGGCGCGACCACTTCTTCGAACTCGGCGGCACCTCCCTGTCGGCCGTGAAACTGGCGATCGCCCTCGACCGCGCCGTCTCCCTCAAAGACCTCATCCAACATCCGGTCCTGGCCGACCTGGCCGAACTGCTCGACGGATACCGTGAGCCGCGCCGCGGACTGCTGCACACCCTCACCGAACCGGCAGGCGAACCCACCGGCCACGTGGTGTGCTTCCCCTACGCCGGCGGCAACGCCGTCAACTTCCAACCCGTGGCCAAGGCACTCCAGGCCGGTGGACTGGCGCTCCACGCCGTCGAACTGCCCGGCCACGACCTGACCGCCGCCCCCGAGCCCTTCGCACCACTGCAGGACGTGGTCGACAGCGTCGTCACGGAGATCACCCGGCGCGGCCTCACCCACATCCTGCTGTGGGGTCACTCCTGTGGCACCGCCTACGCGCTGGCGACCGCCCAACTGCTCCAGGCCCGCCACGTCCCCGTCCAACAGGTCCTCCTCAGCGCCCAGTTGCCCGGCGATGCGGCCGGCCGCCGCGCCGCCGCGGACGCCCTCACCGCTCGGACCGACGAGGAGATCGCCAAAGAGCTGAGCGCGGACAGCGGCTACGGCGCACTGGGCGAACCGGACGACCAGCGCGCCGCCCGCGCCGGCGCCGCCTACCGACACGACGCGCTCTGCGCCCACCGCTACTTCGCCGACATCCTCGACCAGCCCCCGACGGAGCGGCTGACCGCACCCCTCACCGTGATCGTCGCCGACGACGACCCGACCACCGCCGACGCCGCGCACCGGCACGGTGCGTGGCGACTCCTCGCTGACGACGTCGAACTGCACCAACTCCCCGACGGGGGCCACTACTTCCCGCGCACCCGCCCGGCCGAGACGGCGCAGCTCGTACTGCGCACGGTCCGCCCACCGATGCCGGCGTAAAGAAACCAGCCAAGCCCCAGGCAGCAACGGGAGAGAAGAGGAAAACCGATGTCTTCGTCACCACCGCAAGCCGCAGCGTACGAGGTGCCCGCCCGGCCCGGCAGGCCGCCGATGCTGTTGGCCGAGTCCGCCACCGACCCGGTGGTCTGGGTGGTGCAGCACCGCGAGGCGCTGCGTGCCACCGTCACCGAGCACGGCTCCGTCCTGGTACGCGGCCTGGGACTGCGCGACGCGGCCGGAGCCGCCGCGGCCTTCCGGGTGCTGTCCCCCCACCTGATGGCCGACAAGGAGAGTTTCGCGCCGCGCCAGACGTACGCGGTGGGGGTCTATTCCTCGTCGAAGTGGCCGCAGAACCAGCCGATGTGCATGCACCACGAACTCAGCTACGCCCTGGAACTGCCCGGCCTGATGCTCTTCGCCTGCCTGGACGCGCCCGACCACGGCGGGGTGACCGGGTTGGCGGACTCCGCGGCCGTCCTGGACGCACTCCCGCGCAGGTTGGTCAAGCGGTTCGAGCGACACGGTTGGCTGCTGACCCGCACCTACAACGACGAGATCGGCGCCTCCGTCGCCGAGGCCTTCGGCACCGATGACCGTGCCGCCGTGGAACGGTACTGCCGGGCCAACGCCATCGCGTTCGAGTGGCAGCCCGACGGCGGCCTGCGCACGCGCCAGCGGCGCAGTGCCGTCGTGCGCCACCCCGTCACCGGTCGCCGCTGCTGGTTCAACCAGATCGCCTTCCTCAACGAGTGGACGATCGCCCCCGAGATCCGCGAATACCTGGTGGACGTCTACGGCCCCGAGGGCCTGCCGTTCAACACCTTCTTCGGCAACGGCGACCCCATCGACGCCGACGTCGTCCAACTCCTGAACACCGTCTACGACAACCACACCGTGCGCGAGCCGTGGCAGGCCGGCGATCTGATGCTCGTGGACAACATCCGCACCGCGCACAGCAGGGAGCCCTTCGAAGGCTCACGCGAAGTCCTCGTCGCCATGACCGACCCGGTGCAGCTGTCCGACTGCTCTCCCACCATCGAGGTGACCATCAAGTGACCACCGCACGTACCACCAGCCCCCAGCAGCACGCCCCCACCGACAGGCCGGCGCCGCCTGCCGTGCCACCGTTCGCGGTGATCTCCGGAGCCCAGGTCCAGCACGCCCTGAAGGGACGCGAGCGAGAGATCGTCGACCTGGTCGAGGCCACCTACCGCCTGCACGGCGCCGGCCAGTCGGTCAACCCGCCCTCGTACTTCCTGCGCTTCCCCGACCGGCCCACCTCCCGCATCATCGCGCTGCCCGCCTCCCTCGGCGGCCAGTCACCGATCGACGGCCTGAAATGGATCTCCAGCTTCCCCACCAACGTGGCGAACGGCATCCCCCGGGCCTCGGCGGTACTGATCCTCAACGACCACCAGACCGGCTACCCGTTCGCCTGCCTGGAAAGCTCCATCATCAGCGCCACCAGGACCGCGGCGTCCGCGGCGCTCGCCGCCGACCGGCTCAGCCGCGGCCGACCGCGCCCCCGCAGCATCGGCTTCTTCGGCACCGGCCTGATCGCCCGCTACATCCACACCTTCCTGGCCGGCACCGGCTGGGAGTTCGACCAGATCGCCCTGCACGACCTGTCACCCGACAGCACCGCCGGATTCCGCAGCTACCTTCAACAGTCCGCCGGCAGCGCGCCGTCGATCACCGTGCACGACAGCGCCGAGGAACTGGTCCGCCGCAGTGAGCTGGTCGTCTTCGCCACCATCGCCGGCCGACCCCACGTCAACGACGCCTCCTGGTTCGACCACCACCCACTGGTCCTGCACATCTCCCTACGCGACCTCGACCCCGAGATCATCCTCAACTCGACCAACATCGTCGACGACGTCGAGCACTGCCTGAAGGCCGACACCTCACCCCACCTGGCCGAACAGCAGTCCGGTGGACGGGACTTCCTCACCGGCACCCTTGACGACGTACTGACCGGCCGGGTGACGGTACCGGCAGACCAGACCGTGGTGTTCTCACCGTTCGGACTGGGGGTGCTGGACCTCGCGGTCGGCAAGCACGTCTACGACCAGGCAGCCCGCTCGGGCCAGTTGCACGTCGTCGACGACTTCTTCCACGAACTACGCCGCCACGGCTGAACGGCCAGAAGCACTGCCACCGACCCAAGGGGCATCATGACCATCATCTCCGTCCCCACGGAATTCAACGAAGAGGACCTGTACGTCGACCTGCGACCGATCGTCCAGCACCCCCTCTACCTCAAGTGCGAGGGCTTCAACTTCGCCGGCTCCATCAAACTCAAGGCAGCCACCGAAATGGTCGAGGCCGCCGAATGGATCGGCGTCCTCAAACCCGGATCCATCCTCGTCGAGTCCTCCTCCGGAAACCTCGGCGCGGCCCTGAGCCTCATAGCCGCCAGCAAGGGCTACGGCTTCGTGTGCGTGACCGACTCCCGATGCAACCTGTCCGCACGACGTTTCATGGAGGCGATGGGCAGCCAGGTGCACATCATCTCCGAACCGGCGGCCGACGGGGGGCTGCTCGGCGCCCGCATCGCCCACGTCCAGGAACTCTGCGCGTCCGACGACCGGTACGTGTGGCTCAACCAGTACACCAACACCGACAACTGGAAGGCCCACTACCGCACCACCGCACCGGCCATCGCCCGCCGCTTCCCCCAACTGGACGTCCTGTTCGTCGGAGCCGGCACCACCGGAACCCTCATGGGCTGCGCCCGCTACTTCCGCACGCTGCACCGGCAGGTGCGGATCGTCGCGGTCGACAGCGCGGGCTCCGTGACCTTCGGCGGCAGCCCGGGCCGACGCATGATCCCCGGCCTGGGCACCAGCGTCCGCCCCGCGCTCTTGGACGAGTCCTTCGTGCACGAGGTGGTCCACGTCGAGGAACCGGACACCATCAGAGCCTGCCACCGCCTGGCCAGACGCGGATTCCTCTTCGGCGGCTCCACCGGCACAGTGGTCAGCGGGGCCACCCAGTGGCTGAGCCAGCACGGAGACCGATCCCTCACCGCCGTGGCCATCGCACCGGACCTCGGCGAGCGCTACCTCGACACCATCTACCAGACCAACTGGCTACACGACCTGTACGGCGAGGACGTGCTCAACCCCGACGCACTCGCCACGGACCTGACGGCCTGACGCCGCGTCCACGCGCCTCGCCGCCGTTCGTCACCACGGACTGCTCCGCGCGCAGTCCGACGACCCGCCCCCGCTCTCGGCGTCTCCCTCCCATGACCACCAGCGGTGCCGCACGGCACTGCCATGGAGCTGACGCCGGAGCCGGTCGGGCACCCGCCCGACGAGCGCAACGGACTCAAGGGGCGACCGCTCGACCCGCAGACAAGCAGACCAAGCCGAGAAGACGATGAGGAGCGGGACCTGACGGTCGGTGGCGCGCGTCGCCCCTGCGTGCCTGACGCTATGTCATATAGCGCTGTGAGTAACCGAATTCGTCCTCGGCCGCCACCCCGGGAAGTGATGCCGCATGAGCCGCCGTTGTACGACGATCGACCGTGCCGCCCGGGTGGTGGCGGCGGCGCTGTGCCTCGCCATCGCCTGGGTGCACGTAGAGGACCAGGGCGGAATCCCCGGTGACGAGACCCCGGGCTACATCGCCATCGCCTACTACCTTCTGGAAGGCGGCAGCGTCGTCTGCGCCGGGCTGCTACTCGCCGGATTGCGCACCGGTCGGTATGCAGACGTGTGGCTGTTCGCCTCATGGATCGCGAACGGCCCGCTACTGGGAAACGCCCTCGCACGGATCCCCGACATCCCGGATTACGGCACCGACGACAGCTACTGGACCGATCCCCCGGGAGTCGAAAGCATCGTCGCCGAAGTCTTCCTGCTCGTGCTCTCCCTCACGATGACGCTCCGGGCATCGCAGCCCCGTCCGCTCCCGTCCCGACCGGACTCGGCCTGACCGGACTCCGCAGCCGGGTCGGACTCCGCAGCCGGGCCGGGCACCCGGGCGGGGCAACGCCCGCAGGCATGCCCACGACCTGCAACCCGTCGCCGTGTCGCACGGGCAGGCAGCGCCACCGCCCGATTTCCCGGAAGGACCTGTGCAAGAGGCCACTTGGACGGGGAAATCGCAACTTCGACATGGCTCGCGGAGGCAGCTACCTTCACCTGGTCTTCGGTGGTCGACCACGGTCGCACAGGGGGTTCGTTGAGGTGGGGCCACTCGCGACGGGTGACTCGGTCACGCCCCACGGACCCTCGCCCCGATGCGTAGGCCACCGAACGGGTCCACACCAGGCACCCACCACCAGGGAGAGACGCATGCCCCATCTTGCTCTGTACACGTTCGGCGTCCTGAAGTCACCGCTCGCCGATCCCACACCTCTCACCCACGAGTTCTACGACATCGGTGAGGCCGTCTACCGGAAGATCAGCCAGCACCCCGGATACCTCGCGCGTGCCGAGGCGGCAGACGGCGACCGGGGCACGCTCTTCGACGCGGACTGGGGTGCATGGGGAGAGTTCGCCGTACCGACCTGGTACGGCAAGGGCCGCACGCGGGAGACCACCGCGCTGGCCGCGACCCTCTCACTCTGGACCGACCTGAGCTCAGCCTTCGACGCCATCTACACCGGCCTGCACCGTACGGCGCTGAACAGGCGTTACGACTGGTTCGAGAAGGCGGGCAACGCGAATTACGTGTTCTGGTGGGTCTCCGACGGCGTGATACCCACCTGGCAGGACGGGGTTGCCAGGCTGGAGCACCTCCACGACCACGGCTCCGCGCCGCACGCCTTCACCTTCCACCACGCCTTCGCCCCGGACGGAACTCCGACCAGGACCAAAGGCATCGGGCCGAAGAGCGACCAGGTTCGCTGACAAGGAAGCCTGAACGGGCGCAGGCGCTGGGCCACGTAGCATGGGCGACTCATTCGGGGGCGGTGAGGGGGCGCCGCGCGGGAGTGGTCCGGAAGCCGGTGAGCCCGCCCCCACTGTCAACGGCACCAGGGGAGAGTACAGGCATGACCGGTCCGGTACGGGACGCCGAGAGCATCGAGGTCGTGGGGGCACGGACGAACAACCTGCGGGACGTGGCACTGAGCATCCCCAAGGGGAAGGTCGTCGCGTTCACAGGGGTGAGCGGCAGCGGGAAGACCTCGTTGGCCATCGACACCCTGCACAACGAGGCCCAACTGCGGTACCTGGAGGGGCTGTCGCCGTTCGTGCGGCAGTACATCACCCAGCGCAACCGTCCGAAGGTGGACCGGATCCTGGGACTGGGCGCGACGCTCGCGGTCGACCAGCGGCGGCTCAACCGCAACCCGCGGTCCACGGTCGCCACCATCACCGGGATCGACGGACACCTGGGGTTGCTGTACTCGCGGCTCCCGGGCCTTGCGGCGGGGGCGGAGGACCGCTACGGGAACCTCACGACGGCGCACTTCGACCGGCACTCGCCGGAGGGGCACTGCGCCGCCTGCCACGGCGTGGGCGGCCGGTGGCAGGCCCAGGAGGACCTGATCATCACCGACCCCGGACTGCCGCTGTTCGAGGGCGCCTCGCCCTGGTACGCGAAGTGGCGGTCCGGGGAGCACGCCTTCGTGCCGGCGCTCGCCGAGAAGCGGGGCGTGGACCTGGGCCTTCCGTGGCAGTCGCTGCCCGAGGAGTTCCGGCACGCCGTGCTGTACGGCACCGGGGACGAGAAGATCGAGGCGACGGTCGACATGCCCAACAAGAACGAGTCCGCCTCCTGGACGTACACCTCCAGCCAGCCGCTGCGCGGCGCGCTCGCGGAGGTGGAGCGGGTCTTCGCCAACGCCGGTACGCCCAGCGCCAAGCAGCGGTACCTGCCGTACATGCGCAAGGCGCCGTGCGGGACCTGCGGGGGCAGCGGCTACGACGAGGTGGCCCGGACGGTGGTGCTCGGCGGCATGGCCTACCCCGAACTCCTCGACGTGGACGTGCGGGTGGTGTGCGGCTGGGCGGAGTCCGTCCTGGACGAACTGGGGGACGGGCAGCGCGCGGTGGGCGAGCCGCTGCTCCAGGACCTCGGGCGGCGGCTCGGACTGCTGGACCGGCTCGGCCTCGCCCACCTCCAGCTGTCCCGCAACGCGGTGTCGCTGTCCGGCGGCGAACTCCAGCGGACCCGGCTCGCCGCGCAGCTGAGCACCGAACTCAGCGGCATCATCTTCGTCCTGGACGAACCGGGTACCGGCCTGCACCCTGCGGACAAGACCCACCTGCTCGACATCGCCCTGGACCTGCGGGCGGCCGGGAACACCGTGCTGCTGGTCGAACACGACCCGGAGCTGATCGCCCGGGCCGACTGGGTCGTCGACATGGGGCCGGGCGCGGGCCGCCTGGGCGGTGCGGTGCTGGTCTCCGGCACGCCCTCCGACGTCGCCGCGCACCCGCAGTCGCTCACCGGCCGCTACCTCGCGGGCGACGGGCCGCGGGTCCGGCGCGCCCGCCGCTCGGCCGGGGCGGACCGTACCGCCTGGCTGGAGCTGCACGGGCTGTCCGCGCACAACGTGACGGCGGACCGGGTGCGGTTCCCGGTCGGCCGGCTGACGTGTCTGACCGGGGTGAGCGGCAGTGGCAAGAGCAGTCTGCTCAGTGCACTCGGCGCCGGGGTGGAGGCCGCACTGGCCGGCACGCCCGCCGAGTCCGTGCAGCGGGTGACCGGAGCCGGGGCGTTCAGCTGGGTCGCGGTGGTCGACCAGGACCCGCTGGGCCGCACCCCGCGGTCCAACCCGGCGACCTACAGCAAGGCGTTCGACATCGTGCGCAAGCTGTTCGCCGACACCGACACGGCCCGGGACCGCGGGATCAACGCCTCGTGGTTCTCCTTCAACACCGCGGGCGGCGGCCGCTGCGAGACCTGCACCGGCTACGGCCGCAAGCTGGTCGACATGCACTTCCTGCCGGACGTGTGGGTGGTCTGCGACGACTGCCAGGGCCGGCGCTACAAGCCGGAGGCCCTGGAGATCACCTACCAGGGGCTGACCATCGACGCGGTGCTGGACCTGACCGTCGCCGAGGCCGTGGAACGCTTCCCCGCGCCCCGGCAGCTGGCCGAGACGCTGGTGGCGCTGGAACGGGTCGGTCTGGGCTACCTCCAACTGGGCCAGAGCGCGACGGAGTTGTCCGGCGGCGAGGCGCAGCGGCTCAAGCTCGCCACGGCGATCCAGCGCGGGGCGGCGGGCCGCAAGGCCGGTCTGGTCGTCCTCGACGAGCCGGTCTCGGGGCTGCACCCGTCCGACATCCAGCGCATGGTCGACGCGTTCGACGTGCTGCTGGACTCGGGCAACACCGTCGTCGTCGCCGAACACGACATCCCGGTGGCGGCGTCCGCGGACTGGGTGATCGACCTGGGCCCGGGCGCCGGGCCGGACGGCGGCGCGGTGGTGGCCGAGGGCACACCGGACGACATCGCCGCCGCCGACACCCCGACCGCCGGGTTCTTCCGCCGGTACGCGGCGGGACTGCCGCTGCTCGGCGAGCAGGTGCGGTAGGCCGGGGCGGGGGCGCCCGCCGCGGTCGTCAGCGGGGGACCGGGTCCGGTTCCCCGCACCAGCGGCGCAGCGCCTCCGCCAGCCCGTCGTCCGGGGTGCCGCCCGTCCAGGCGACGTAGCCGTCCGGGCGGATCAGGGTGTACGGCGGCCAGGCACGGCCCAGCGGCTCGGCGAGCACACCGCTGCGCAGCCGCCCGGACCAGCCGGCGCAGACGGCGGGCGGCGGCGCGCCGGGGCCGGCCAGGACGAAGCAGCCGTCGTGGAAGAGTTCGTGGAGCCGGGTCGCCGCACCGTCCGCACCGGCCAGCGGGCGGTCGGGCACCCGCCGGCCCGCCCACCGGCCGCCTCCGCCGGACGGGTAGCGCAGGTTGAGTCCGGACAGGTGCTCCAGGTTGATCCGGTGCACCGGCCCGATCCGCATCGACGCCATCACGGCCTTGCGCAGCAGGCGCGCCACCAGTCCGTCGGAGGTCTCGAAGCGGAAGGACAGATCGGTCTTGCGCAGGGTCTCCGCGGCGATCGGGTACCGCTCGGCCTCGTAGCTGTCGAGCAGCGCGTCCGGGGCCCGGCCGGCCAGGACGTCCCGCAGTTTCCAGCCGAGGTTGAAGGCGTCCTGGATGCCGGTCTGCAGGCCCTGCCCCCCGGAGGGGATGTGGGTGTGCGCGGCGTCGCCGGCCAGCAGCACCCGGCCCACCCGGTACCGCTTGGCGTGCCGCTGCGAGCTGCGGAACCGCGACAGCCACAGCGGGTCGTGCAGGCCGATGTCGGTGCCGAGGATGGCCGTGCAGCTCTCGCTGAGGTCCGCGAGCGTCAGCGGCTGGTCCGCGGGCAGGGTGAACTTCTCGCGGTCGAGCACGATGACCCGGTAGGTGCCGTCGCGGAACGGGAAGAGCGCCGCCATACCGCGTCGGGTGATCCGGGCGTACTCGGCCGGTCCGGGAGGGTTGCCCACCCGGGCGTCGGCCATCATCAGGGACTGCTCGTAGTTCCAGCCGTCGAAATCCACGCCGATCGCGTCGCGCACCGTGCTGTTGACCCCGTCGCAGCCGACCACGTACGCGGCGCGCAGGGTCTCCGGGCCGTCCGGGCCGGTCACCTCCAGCGCCACACCCGCCTCGTCCTGGCGCAGGCCGGTCACCTCCAGCCCGGTGCGGATCGCCGCGCCCGCCTTGTCCGCGGCGATCCGCAGCGCCTCCTCGGTCTTCGCCTGCGGGATCGACAGGCTGAACGGGAAGGGGGTGTCCAGCAGCCCGTAGTCCAGGAAGCCGCCCTCGTTGCCCAGGGGCGGGTGGCGGCACTCCCTGCCCCGGTCCAGCACGTCGCCGGACCGGCCCCGCATGTCGAGGAGTTCCAGCGTGCGGGGCTCGACGGTGCAGGCGCGGGAGAGCGTGCTGGGCCGGGTGCGCTTGTCGACCACGCAGCAGGAGACGCCGAAGCCGGCCAGTTCCGCCGCGAGCGCGAGGCCGGTGGGGCCGGCGCCGACGATGAGCACCTGCGGGGAGGGCGGCATCTGCTGTCTCCTTCGGATCGGCGTGGGCCGGGCGCGCGGCGGGCGGCGGGGCGGCGGAAGCGGGGACGGGCACGGCGGGGAACGGCTCCCGGTGCCCGGCGGGCGGACGCGGTCACGGGCCGGTTCCGGCGGGGCGCCGACCAGTTAAGGGGCCGCGTCCCGCGGCCCGCAAGCGGGGGAGATCGAGATGAGAGGGCCCGGAGAGCGGGCGCCCGCGCGGTGATACCGATTCGTGAACGGCGGTGAGAACAGCGGAAGTTAGCGTGACGACCGGCGAGGCCGAGCCCGTTTCGTCCGGCCCGCGGATCCGGTCCGTCCAGCACCGCGGGACGGCGGTCGCGGACGGCGGGGCGGCCGGGCGACGGCCCCGCGCCCGGGTGGCCGTGCCGCGCAAACCACCGTCAGCAGCGAGGAGTCGCCACAGATGTCTGGAATGAAGCGCCGGGAACTCCTGACCCGGGCCGCGTTCGCCGGGGCCGGCCTGGTGGCGGGGGACGTGCTCGCCGGTGCGCCGGCCGCGGCCGCCACCCGCGTGGCGGAGGCCGGGTGCCCGCCGCCGTTCGGCTCGGTCACCGTCAAGCCCGGCGATCCCCGCTACCAGAGCTTTCTGCGCGGCCACAACACCCGCTTCACCGGCCGGCCCGACCAGGTGACCGTCGCGGGGTCAGCGGAGCAGGTCGCCGAGGCGCTGGGGCGGCTCGTCGCGGCCGGCCGGCGCGTCGCGGTCCGCTCCGGCGGCCACTGCATGGAGGACTTCACGGCCTCCTCCGACATCAAGGAACTCATCGACCTCTCGCAGCTGCGCAACGTCTACTTCGACGCGTCCCGGACCGCCTTCGCGGTGGAGCCGGGGGCGCTGGTGGCCGCGACGCAGGGGACGCTCTTCAAGGGCTGGGGCGTGATGATCCCGTCCGCCGGCTGCGCGGAGGTGGGCCTGGGCGGGCACATACTCGGCGGCGGCTACAACTTCTACTCGCGCATGCACGGGCTCGCCGTCGACCACCTCTACGCCGTCGAGGTGGTCGTGGTGGGCGCGGACGGCGAGCCCCGCACGATCCTCGCCACGTGCGAGGCCGGCGACCCGAACCGGGACCTGTGGTGGGCGCACACCGGCGGTGGCGGCGGGAACTTCGGCGTCGTCACGCGCTACTGGTTCCGCACGCCGGGGGCGACCTCCACCGACCCCAGCCGGCTCTTGCCGAGGGCCGGGAACCAGAAGGTGCGGACGGTGGCGTGGTCGTGGGACGCGCTGTCTCCGGCGGCGTTCACCACCCTTCTGCGCAACTACTGCCGGTGGTTCGAGGCCAACAGCGCCCCCGGCGCGAAGGAGAGCCAGATATGGGCGACCTTCTCCGCTTCGCACCGGGTGGCCGGCACGATCAACCTGATGGCCGGGGTCGAGGACTCCGTGGAGGGCGGCGAAGCCCTGCTCGACCGGCTGTTCGCCGACGTGACCGCCGGCGCCGGCGTCAAGGCCGCCTCGGACGTCCGGTACGACCTGCCCTGGTTGGACTGGGACAACTGGTACCGGGACGCACCGGGGCGCCAGAAGAACAAGACCGCCGACCTGCGGAAGAGCTACACCGACGAGCAGTTCGCGACGATCTACCGCTACCTCAACGACGACTCCGTCAGCGACCCCGCGGTCCAGGTGAACCTCGCCGCACTGGGCGGGAAGATCAACTCCGTGGCGGCGGGCGCGACCGCCGCGGTGCACCGGGACTCGATCCTGCGCGTGTACTTCACCGCCGGCTTCTGGAAGACCCCGGCGGAGGACGCCGCCCGCATGGGATGGGTGCAGCGGCTCTACCGGGACGTCTACCGCGCGACCGGAGGCGTCCCGGTGCCCGACGCCGTCAACGCCGGCGCGTACATCAACTACCCGGACACCGATCTCGCCGACCCCGAGTGGAACTCCTCCCAGACCCCCTGGCACACGCTGTACTACGGCGCGAACTACGCGCGGCTACAGCAGGTCAAGAAGCGCTACGACCCGCGCGGGGTGTTCCGCCACGCGCTGTCCGTCCGGCCCGCCTGATGCGGCCCCCCCGGCCCGGCAACCCGCCGGCGCGCCGGCCCGCCCGTCCACCAGGAGGCGTGAGGTCTTGACCGCAGGGACAGCTAGACCGGTCCGCGCGCCGGACGCCGCGGACCTCGAATCGCTGGTGGCCATCCGCCACTTCGAGCTGCTGCTGCTCCGGCTGTTCTCCGAGGGCAGGCTGAACGGGACCACCCACACCTGCCTGGGCCAGGAGTACATCCCGGTGGCCTTGGCGCCGCTGCTGGCCGACGACTTCGTACTGAGCAACCACCGCGGCCACGGCCACTACCTCGCGCGGTTCCGCGACCCGGCCGGCCTCCTCGCGGAGATCATGGGGCGGGCCGGGGCGGTCTGCTCGGGCGTCGGCGGCAGCCAGCACCTCCGCCGGGAGCGGTTCTTGTCCACCGGCGTCCAGGGGCAGAGCCTGCCGGTCGCGGTGGGGATGGGGCTGCACTGCAAACGGACGGGGGACGGACGCCTGGTGGCCGTCCACACCGGCGACGGGACCTGGGGCGAGGGCGCGGTGTACGAGGCGCTCAACATGGCGGCGCTGTGGCGGGTGCCGGTACTGGTCGTGGTCGAGCACAACGGCATCGCCCAGTCCACCCCGACCCACCTGCAGATGGCCGGCTCCCTGCGCGACCGGGCCGCCGCGTTCGGCATCGACTTCCTGGAGGTCACCGGCCACGACGTGCCGGAGATCCGGGCGCGGCTCGCACCGGTGGTCCGCCGGGTCCGGGAGGAACACCGCCCGACGGTCGTGCAGTTCACCACCCGCCGGCTGGGCCCGCACAGCAAGGGCGACGACACCCGCGACGGCGAAGAGGTCGCGGCGCTGTGGGCCGCCGACTGGCACCAGGAGCTCACCGCGCGGCTCGGCGCGCCGTTCCGGGAACTCGACGCACGGGTCCGCGCGGAGATCGAGCGGGTGGCCCGGGAGGTCGAGGCGCGGCCGCCGGCCACGTGGACGGCCGGCGCCGGGGCGCCGGCGGATCCGTGATCCCCCGGCCGAGCGGCCGATTCACCGTGGCCGGGCCCGCGACCGGGCTCACCGAGACGAGGGTGGGGTACCCATGAACACCTTGACCGACCTGGTGGCCGCCGTCCTCCAGGTGCCCGCCGACGAGGTCACCGACGACACCGGCGCGGCGACCACGGCGGCCTGGACCAGCCTGCGGCACGTCCAGATCGTGGCCCGCGTGGAACAGACCTATGGGCTGCGGCTCACCGCGCGCGAGGCCCGCGCCTGCCGCTCCGTCCGCACCCTGCGGGACGTGCTGGCGGGGAAGGACGTGACGCCGTGACGGCCCCCGCGCCGCGGGTCGTCGAGGGCCTCAACCGAGCCCTGCACCGCCTCTTCGACGAGCGGCCCCGCCTCCACCTGCTCGGCGAGGACGTGCTCGATCCGTACGGCGGCGCGTTCAAGGTCACCAAGGGGCTCTCGACCCGCTACCCGGAGCGGGTGCTGACCACCCCGCTGAGCGAGGCGGGCATCGCCGGTGTCGCGGGCGGACTCGCGCTGGCCGGCGACGAGGCGGTGGTGGAGATGATGTTCGGCGACTTCGCCGCGCTCGCCTTCGACCAGGTGCTGAACCTGCTCTCCAAGTCGGTGACCATGTACGGCGAGCGGGTGCCGATGCCGGTCGTGGTCCGCTGCCCGGTGGGCGGCAACCGTGGGTACGGCCCCACCCACAGCCAGAGCGTGCAGAAGCACTTCCTGGGCATCCCCAACCTCGCGCTGTACGAGACCACGCCCTTCCACGACCCGTTCGCGCTGCTGTCGCACGGGCTGGACCACGGGCCCGCGATGCTCTTCGAGGACAAGGTCCTCTACACCCGGCGGCTCTACCGGGACGGCGCGGTGGACGAGCACCACCGGTTCGCGCTCCTGGACGGGCCGACCGGATGGGCCCACGTCAGCCCGGTGGACGGCGCTCCGCCCGAGGTGCTGCTGCTGTGCCCCGGCGGGGTCGCCCACCGGGCGCTGGACGCCGCCCACCTGCTACGCCGGCGAGGCCTGGCCACCCACCTCCTGGTGCCCGGGCGGCTGTACCCGCTCGCCATCGACCCGGTCCTGCCGCTGATCGAGCGCGCGCGGCTGGTCGTGGTGGCCGAGGAGAGCACCGAAGGCGGCACCTGGGGCGCCGAGGTGGCCACCCGGATACACCAGCGGGCCTGGGCCGCCTTGCGCGCACCGGTGCTCACGCTGTCCTCCGCCGACTCCGTGGTGCCCACCGCGCCGCACCTGGAGGCCCGGGTGCTGCTGGGGGCCGAGCGGATCGCGGACGCGGTCGCCGGCGCGCTTCCGGGCGCGCCCCCCGAGGCGGCAGCGCCCACCGGGACCGTGTCCGCCGATACCGCGCCCGCCGGGGTTCCGGTCGCCGCGCCCAAGCTCAACAACAACGACGCCGCCTACCTGGTGCTCCAGTGGCTCGTCGAGGACGGCGGGTACGCCGAGGAGGGCGCTCCGCTGGTCGAGCTGGAAACCTCCAAGGCCGTCGAGGAGATCCCCGCACCGGCGTCCGGCCACGTCCGCACCAAGGTGGCCGCGGGCAGCGAGGTCGGGGTCGGGCAGGTCCTGGCCGAACTGCTGCCCACCCCGCCGCCGGCCGGCCCGCCGCCCGGCGGCCCCCCGGCCGTCCGCCCGGCGCCCGTCACCGCGCCGCCGGCCCGCCGTACGCACCTGCTGGACCGTGTCCAGCAGGGCACCGCGGCCGTCGTCACCCGGGCCCACCGCGAGGTGCCCGCCGCGTTCACCGCGGTCGAGGTCGCGGTGGACGTGGCCCTCGGCCGGCTGCGCGCCCTGACCGAGGAGACCGGGGCCGAGACCGGCCTGCCGGAAGCCGTGGTGAAGGCGGTCGCCGCGGCTCAGCCCGCCTTCCCGCACTTCTTCGGCACCCTCGTGGACGAGCGGACCGTCGAACTGGCCGACACCGTGGACCTGGCGGTGACCCTGGACGCCGGGAACGGCCTCTACACCCCGGTGCTGCGGGACTGCGCGAGCCGCCCGATCACCGAACTCGCCGACGACCTCATGGAGTTCCGGCTGAAGGCGCTGCGCGGCGAGTTCACCGGCACCGACCTCTCCGGCGGCTCGCTCACCGTGTCCCTGAACGCCGAACCCGGCGTCCTGCTCGTCCAGCCGATCGTGATGTGGCCGCAGCTGTGCATGGTCTCGGTCGGCGGCCCGCGCACCCGCTTCGTACCAGCGGACGGCGGGCCCGCCCCCGCCACGCTGGTCACCCTGGGACTCGCCTACGACCACCGGGTGGTCAACGGACGCGAGGCGGTGGCGTTCCTGCGCACCGTCGCGGACTCGCTGAGCGACCCCGAACAACTCGGCAAACTGATCGACCGGCCTGAGGAGCGCCAGTGGACTACGGACTGACCGCCTTCGGCGTGGCCACCGGCGAGGAGGTCGCGGTGCGGGACGTCGTGACGGAGTACACCGAGGACGTCGAACGCGTCCTGGGCTACGGCTACGACCGGGTGCACCGGGCCCTGCCGGAGGTGAGCGTCACCGATCTCGCCGTCGAGGCGGGCGCCCGGGCCCTGGAGAACGTCCCGCTCCGGGACGTGGACCTGGTGGTCCTGGCCCTCACGGACCTGGCCGACTACCTCTACTGGGACGCCGCCGCCCGGGTGCAGCGGGCCCTGGGACTGAGCCGGGCCGAGGCGGTGCTGGTGGACCAGGGCTGCATCGGCGGGGTCACCGCGCTGGACACCGTCGCGGGCCGCTTCGCCACCCACCCCGACTACGACGTGGCGCTGGTGATCGGCGCCAACCGCACCGTCGAGGCGTACTGGAACCGCCTGGACACCCACTCGCTGCTGTTCTCCGACGGGGCCGTCGCGGCGGTCGCGGTGCGCGGCGCTCCCGCGCTGCGCTGGCGGGCCTCCTACGCGGAGACGGATGGCCGGTACGCCGACTTCTTCCGCATGGACGTCGGCGGCGGCCGGCGGCCGTTCGCCCCCGGTACCGGGACGCCCGCGGTGCGGGACGCCTGGGACGTCGTCGAGCAGTTCGACCACGACGCCGACCGGGTCGCCGCCTACGCCGAGGAGATCGACGAGCGCACCGCCCGCGCCGTGCACCGGGCCTGCCGGTACGCCGGGTGCGCGGAGGAGGACCTGGCGCGGCTGGTGTTGCTGAACGACAACGCCCGGACGCTGGCCGCGCAGGCCGAGCTGGTCGGGGTGCCGCTGGAGCGGACCAACGCGCGCCTGGCGGCCCGGCACGGGCACTTCGGCGCGGCCGACCACCTCTTCTGCCTGGCCGGGATGGACGCGGCGGGCGAGCTGGCGCCCGGGGACCTGGTGGCGCTGGCGGCCAACGGCCGGGGGATGCACTGGGCGTGCGCGATCGTCCAGCGCTGACCGGCGGCCGCCCGGAGCGGCCGACGGCGTGATCCGAAGCGTTCCGACCGACAGCGACCGACGGGTGGCGGTGGACCAGATGCGTGCGCACAAGACGACCCGGACGAGCAACGAACGGCGGCCACCGTTGCCGCGGCGGGCCCGGCGCCGTGCCGCGGTCCTGGTCCTCGTCCTCCTGGCGGCCGGCGCGGCGGCCTGGGCGTCGGCCGGCGGCACCCCGCGGATCCGGGTCGAGGAACACCTCTACCGGCTGCCCGAACGGCCCGGTTCGGCCGCGCGGATCAGCCTCGACACCAGCCTCTACCTGCCCGCCCGCACCCCCGCGCCGGCGATCCTGCTCAGTCCCGGGTTCGCCGCCGACAAGGAGAACGTGGACGAGCAGGCCCGGGAGTTCGCCGCCGACGGCTTCGTCGTCCAGACCTTCTCGCCCCGCGGCTTCGGGCGCAGCACCGGCCGCATCGGACTCAACGACCCCGACCGGGAGGTCGCCGACGCCCGGTACCTGCTCGACCGGCTGGCCGGCCGTCCCGAGGTCCGACGGGACGGCCCCCGGGACCCCAGGGTGGCGGTGGTCGGCGCGTCCTACGGCGGTGCCCTGTCGCTGCTGCTGGCCGGCACCGACCGCCGGGTGGACGCCGTGGTGCCCATCGCGACCTACCACGACCTCGCCGCGAGCCTGGTCCCCAACGCCGGCCGGGGACAGGCCGCCACCGCCCCGACCCCCGCCGCCGGGACGGCCGGCACCGGCGCCCCCGGCGTGCTGAAGACCGGCTGGTCGGGGCTGTTCTTCTCGGCCGGTCTGGACAGCCGGCTGACCTCCGGGCCCGGGGCGCGCGTGGGCACCGGGCGGACGCCGGACCGGAGCGCGGTGTGCGGCCGCTTCACCGACGAGGTCTGCCGGGCCTACACCGACCTCGTCACCCACGGCACCATGAGCCCGGCCACCGCCCGGCTGCTGCACCGGGTCTCACCCGCCTCGGTCGCGGG
This sequence comes from Streptomyces lunalinharesii, assembly GCF_039532155.1. Classification (NCBI taxonomy): domain Bacteria; kingdom Bacillati; phylum Actinomycetota; class Actinomycetes; order Kitasatosporales; family Streptomycetaceae; genus Streptomyces; species Streptomyces lunalinharesii. The sequence continues at coordinate 270,856 of NZ_BAAARK010000006.1, read as the reverse complement.
CGCGATCACCGCACCGACGCTGCTCGTCCAGGGCGAACAGGACACCCTCTTCGGGCTCGACCAGGCCGACGCGACCGCCCGCCGGATCGCCGCCGCGGGTGGACCCGTCCAAGTGGTGTGGTTCGCGGGCGGCCACGACGGGAGCATGCCCGGCAGCGGACTGCGGGCCCGGATCGCGCGCTGGCTGGAGCACCGGCTGACCGGGACCGGCACCGACCCGTTCGGCGCGTTCGAGTACGACGTGCAGGGCGCCCTCCGTCCGGAAGGCGCGGAGTCGGTCCGCACCGTGCGGGCCGGGGCCTACCCGGGGCTGGCCCACGACCGGACGGCGCGCCGGGAACTCGCCCTGACCGGTACCGAGCAGGTGATCGCCAAACCGCCGGGCGCCCTGCCCGCCGCGCTGAGCGGCGTCCCCGGTCTCAACGGCCTGCTGGGCGACGCGGCCCGGCTGTTGCCGGCGGAGAGCACCGACCCGCCCGGGCAGTCGGCGCGGTTCACCGCGCCCCGGCTGGACTCCCAGCTGCTGGTCACCGGTTCGGCCACGGTCCGGCTGCGGGTGCGGGCGGTGGGGGAGCCCGGCGACGGCGTGCTGTTCGCCAAGCTGTACGACGTCGGGCCGGACGGCGGCACGGCCCTGCCCGGCGGCGCGGTGGCCCCGATCCGGCTGGCCGGACTGCCGCGGGACGGGACACCGGTCGAGGTGGCGGTGGTCCTGCCCGCGGTCGTCCACCCCGTCGAGTCCGGCCACGCGCTGCGACTGGTCGTCGGCACCACCGACCAGGGGTTCCAGTCGCGCACCACCGAACCCGCGGTCTACCGGGTCGCCGTCGCCGGACCGCTGTCGGTGCCGGCGGTGTCCGCCGAGGCGCCCCCGTCCACCTGGCCGGTGGCCCAACTCGCCGGTATCGCCGGAGCGGTGGCCGCCACCGGGATGCTCGTGGCGCTGCTCGCGTACCGGCACCGGCGGGCCCGCGGCGGCGCCGACCCGGCCCTGCGGGACACCCCCCTGGTCGTCGACGGCCTGACCCGGACGCTGCCGGACGGCTCGACACCCGTGGACGGGGTCTCCTTCCGCGTCGAACGGGGCCAGGTCTTCGGCCTGCTCGGGCCCAACGGCGCCGGCAAGACCACCACCCTGCGGATGCTGATGGGGCTGATCACACCTGCCGCCGGCGGCATCCGGGTGTTCGGGCACCGGATCGCGCCCGGCGCGCCGGTGCTCTCCCGCGTCGGCTGCTTCGTCGAGGGCGCCGGCTTCCAGCCGCACCTGTCCGGGCGGACGAACCTCCGGCTGTACTGGGCGGCCACCGGGCGCCCGGCCGAACAGGCCCGCCAGGCCGAGGCGCTGGAGATCGCCGGGCTCGGCACGGCCCTGGACCGTCCGGTCGGCACCTACAGCCAGGGCATGCGGCAGCGCCTCGCGATCGCCCAGGCCATGCTGGGCCTGCCGGACCTGCTCGTCCTCGACGAACCGGCCAACGGGCTCGACCCGCCGCAGATCCGCCAACTGCGCGGAGTGCTACGGCGCTACGCGGAGACCGGGCGCACCGTCCTGGTCTCCAGCCATCTGCTCGCCGAGGTCGAACAGACCTGCACCCACATCGCCATCATGCGCCGCGGCCGGCTGCTGGCCAGCGGACCGGTCGGCGAACTGGCCGCCGGCACCGGTGAGTTCAGCTTCACCGTGGACCGGCCGGAGGCCGCCGCACAAGCCCTGCGGGCGCTGCCCGGCGTCGCCTCGGTGGAGATCGGCGACGACGTGGTCCGCGCCGCACTGACCGGAACCGGGGCCGGAGAGGCCGTGGCGGCACTGGTCGGCGCGGGCGTCTCGGTACGGCGCGCGGTGCCGCACCGGGGCCTGGAGGACGCGTTCCTGCACCTGGTCGGGGAGGCCCGATGACACCGCCGGACGCCCCCGCGGCGGTGCGCGGTACAGGACCGGATCCGGCCACCGGCGCCGCGCCCGGCTACCGCGCCGCGCGGACCCTGCGCTTCGGAGTCGAACTCCGCCGGCAGCTGCTGCGCCGGCGGACCCTGGTGCTGGCCGCCTGCTCCGTGCTGCTGCCGGTCCTCCTGCTGGTCTCGCTCCGCATCGGCCACCCCACGCAGACCGCCACCACCGTGGACTACGAGGTCCTCGCCGCCAAGAGCGCCCCGAACTTCGTGATGTACGTGCTCTTCGTCGCCGGCAGCTATCTGAACGCGGTGTTCACGGCGGTGCTGATGGCCGACAGCATCGCCGGCGAGGCCGCCCACGCCGGGCTGAAGTACCTGCTGGCGATTCCCGTGCCGAGGCTGCGCCTGCTGTGGCGCAAGGCCGTGGTCTCGGGCCTGCTGACCGCCGCAGTGGTCTCGCTCGGACCGCTGGCGGCGGTGGTGCTCGGCACGGTGTGGCTGGGCACCGGCGACCTGATGACGCCGAGCGGGTACACCCTGCCGTTCGGCCAGGGACTGTCCCTGCTGGCGACGGCCCAGCTCTACGCCGTCCTCCAGCTGGTCTGGCTCGGCGGGCTGGCGCTGCTGCTCTCGGTCTCCACCGACGCGCCGCTGGCCGCCGTCGGCTGCACCGTACTGGCCTCCACGGCCGCCCAGATCCTCGACCAGGTCTCCGCCCTCGGCGCACTGCGCGATGTGCTGCCGAGCCACCACACCTGGGCCTGGATGGAGCTGCTGTCCAGCGATCCCGGGTGGTCCTCGGTGGTCCACGGGGTGCTGGTCTCGACGGTGTACGCGTGCGGCTTCGGCGTACTGGCGGCCCACCGCTTCGCCCGCAAGGACATCACCAGCTGACCTCCCGGCGGCCCCGCCGCCCCGCCCCTGACCCCTCACGTGACCGGACAGATCGGAGCGAATCCATGACCCGTCATCGCATCCCCCGCCTCCTGGCCGCCGCGGCGGCGCTGCTCTGCGCCGCCGGGACGCTCACGTCCTGTGCCACGGCATCTCCCGCCGACGCCGCCCCCGCCGCCGACACCCCCGCCTGCAAGCTGTTCCGCCCCATCTCGCACGCCGTCGGCCTGGGCGAACCCTCCGTCAGCACCGTCAGCGCGGACGGCTGCACCGCCTACGGCGCCGAGTACGGCACCCTCACCCTCAGCCTGGACGACCGGCCGCTCGCCGCCGCCTCCCGCGGCGACGGCAAGCGCACCGAGATGGAGGTCGGCGGCCGGCACGCGGTGATGCTGATGGGCGCCATCAACGGTGTCTGCAAGATCTTCCTGGAGAGCGACGACCGGTCCAGTGTCGAACTGCGGCTGGGCCGCACGACGGCGATGACCCCTCAGGTCTGCGCCGCCCTGAAACCGGTGGCCGACAAGGTGGCCGGGCGGCTGCCCGCCGCCGGATAGCGGGCGCGGGAGCGCCGGGGCCCGGCCGCCGATCCGCGGCCGGGCCCCGGCGCTCCCGTCCCGGTGCGCTCACTCCAGCCGGCGGCGGGTGGCGACCAGCGTCGCCTCGCCGATCGCGGCCACTCCCAGGGCCGGCGGGCGCGGACCGGCCGGCCGCGCCGCCGCCCGGTCGGGCAGCCCCGGGGTACGGTCGAGGGCCCGTACCGTCACCGGCCCCGGTGCCAGGTCCAGGACCACCTCCGCCCCGCCGGCCGGCACCTGACGGAGCCACAGCTCCCACGGCGCGCCGCCGGGCGGCCCGGCCTCGCGCTGCGCGGGGATCCCGGTCACGGCGTAGCCGCGCACCGGCGCCCCGGTGACGATCAGGACCAGTTCCCGCGCGCCGCGCCGCGAGGCGGCGGCGATCCGTACCCGCCGCCCGCCGGTGCCGCGGTCGGCGACCACCGTGGTGGTGACCCGGGGCGCGGCGAGGGGGAAGGCGGTGGCCGGTCCTCGCCGGACCGGGACCCGCCAGCCCGGCCAGAGGTCGTCGACCGGCGCCGGTCCGGCCGCCGCGGGCACGTACCGCTCGCTCCAGGCGTCCGGCGGGGACCCGCTCAGCCAGTGGGCTCGCCGACTGTCCGCGTCGAGCAGGTACAGCACGTCCCCGCGCGCCGGACGGGCCCCGGCGGGCGGGAGCACCGCGGTGGACCCGAGGACGGCGAGCGCCAGGACGGCGGCCGCGACCGGGACGGCCCTGGCGACGGACCGGGGAACGGCCGTTCCGAGGGCCGGCAGCAGCGGCGTCGTCAGCGCGGCGACCGCCACCGGCCCGGCGATCAGCCCGAGGCCCAGCGCCGCCGTCAGCAGCGGCACGAGCGGGACGACGAGCAGCCCGAGCGGCAGCACGCCCAGGGCCGCGGCCGTGATCCGGCCCGCCGCGGTGGTGCCGGCGCGGCAGGTCAGGACCGCGGTGGCCAGCACGAACCCCAGCGCAGGCCAGGTGAACACATGGCTGCCGCCGGGCAGGAGCACCGCCGCGACGCACGCCAGCCCGGTCCACAGCGCGACCGCGCCCGCCACCTGGTGCCGGGCGGCCACCCGGCGCCGCGCGAGGAGGGCGAGCGCGCCGCCGAGCGCGAGGGTCAGCAGCAGGAAGCCGGCGAGCGCCGGGCCGTGGTCGGCGGTGTCGTAGTAGCGGGCGAACTGCGGGTCCCCGGACGCGGTGAGCGGTGCCAGGGCGAAGGCGGCGCCGGCGGCGAGCAGCGGGTGGCACGCGGCCAGCAGCAGCCCGCCGGCGGTGCCCCGCCAGGTCACCGCGTTCCGGGCGCGCAGCCGGAGGAGCAGCGCCAGGCCGAGTGCGGCCACCGCCAGGGCCAGCGGCAGTGCCGCGGCCACCGGGTAGGTCACGAACCACCCGGCGGCCGAGAAGTAGACGGCGTCCCCGGGCGGTGGGTGCGACAGGTCGGCCGCGCCCAGCGCCCGGGCCAGGGCGAGGGCCTGCTCACCCTGGTGCTGCACGGTGCGCGGGTCCACGTGCCCGGGGGTGTCGTCCGGCCCGTGGTACACGGTGTAGCCGTCCAGGTAGGCCAGGTTGAGCCCGGGGTGGCCGGCCTCCTTGAACACCGTGAAGTCGGTGAGGTTGGGCATGTAGCGGTAGGCGGCGTTGAGCAGGGAACTGGTGCGCGCGTCCGGGGCGTTGGCGACCAGAGCGTCTACCAGCCAGGCCGCGTCGCGCCCGGTCTCGAACATCAGGCTCGGCCCGTGGCTGCCCCGGGCCTCGAAGTTCAGCACCACCGCGTCGCGCGGGAAGGCGGCGGGGGAGTCCACCAGGGCCCGGGAGCCGAGCAGTCCGCTCTCCTCGGCGTCGGTGAAGACCAGCAGCACGTCGTTGCGGGGCGGCGGCCCGGACCGCAGCGCCCGCGCCGTCTCCAGGAGTACCGACACCGGTACGCCGGCGTCGTTGGCGCCCGGACCGGCCTCGGTGGAGTCGTAGTGGGTGACCAGCGCGACCGGTCGGGTGCCGGCCGTGCCGGGGATTCGGGCGACGACGTTGTGCAGCCCCAGGTTGGCGAAGCGAGCGTCGGCTCCGGTGGGGGAGAGGTCGGGGATGTGGGTGACCGCGGCCCCGGACCGAACCCGGGCCTCGATGCCCAGGGCCTGCAGGGTGCGGACGAGGTACGCGCGGGTGCGGGCGTGCGCGGCCGATCCGCTGGGGCGCGGCTCGGTGGCGATCGCGCGGAGGTGCTCGGCGGCCCGGGCGGCGGAGAACGCGCCGGCGGGCGCGGCCGGACCGCGGGCCGGCGGCAGCCGGCCGCTCCACGCGGTCAGCAGTACGCACAACGCGGCGAGGGCGAGGGCGGCGGCCGGGAACACCCACCGCGGACCGGTGGCCGCGGCGGGGGCCAGGACCCGGCGCCGGGCGGCCGGGCGGCGGGGGGCAGGGGTCCGCGCCCCCCGCTCCCCGGCGTCAGACCGCGCGGGTGCCATGGACCGTCGGTTCCTCGCTCGGCCGGTACGGCCCGGTGGCCGCCTTCCGCCGGCGCAGGGCGGCGGCGATCCGCTCGACCACGTCCTGGCCCGCCGCGGAGCCCAGTTCGGCGTCGGCCCGGTGCCGGGCGTAGACCCGGACCAGCGGGTTGAACGCGTAGTTGGGGCCGCTGGTGACGTCGCCCGGGGCGACCGTCAGCACATGCTGGTGGACCAGGACGTCGAGCAGACGCTGGGTGTCCTCACCGGGCTGGTCGGTGATGGTGGACGCCACCCATTCGGGGATGTACTCCAGCTCGCACAGGCTCAGCCGGAGCCAGAGGCGGTGGCTGGCCGGGGAAAGCCGGGCCGCGGACGAGGCCAGCCGCGCCCCGACGTCGAGGGAGCCGACGGAGAGTTCGGCGATACGATTCTGCTCGTCGGTGAGGCGGTCCACGAAGCCCTTCAGACCGGCCGTCGGACGGGACCGCAGCCGCACGCCCGCGGCCCGGATCGCCAGCGGGAGGTGCCCGCAGAGCCGGACGATCCGCTGGGCGCTGTCGCACTCCGCGAAGACCCGCTCGACGCCCACCACCGAGGCCAGCAGGTCCAGGGCCTCCTCGGTGGCCAGGCCGTCGAGGCGGTACTCGCTCAGGCAGGGGATCTCCAGCAGACTGGTCCGGCTGGTGCACAGCACCGCGCTCCCGCCGCTGGGCAGCAGCGCCTCGTAGCGGGTGGTGTCGGAGACGTCGTCGAGGACGATCAGCAGCCGTTTGCTGGCGGTGAGGGAGCGGAACAGCGCCGCCCGGGCCGCCAGGCCGGCCGGGATCCGCTCCTCCGGCACGCCCAGCGAGTCGAGGAAGCCGCGCAGCACCTCCTGGGGCGGTACCGGATCGGTGGTGCCGTGCAGGTCGGCGTAGAGCTGCCCGTCGGGGAAGTGCCGCTGGAGGGCGTGGCCGGCGTGTACGACGAGGGCGGTCTTGCCGGTGCCGCCGCAGCCGGTCAGCGCGGCCACGCGCGGTCCGCCGTCGCCGCACAGGTCCCGTTCGAGCTGCCGCAGCAGCTCGCCGCGCCCGGTGAAGTCCATGATGGCGGCGGGCAGTTGCTCGGGTACCTGGCCGGGCCGCCGGTCGCGGTGGCGGACGGAGGAGGGCGTCACGGTCGCGCCGGCGAGGATCTGCTGGTGGAGTTCCTGGAGCCGGGCGCCGGGCTCCAGGCCGAGCCGGTTGATGAGCGTCAGGCGGCTGTTGCGATAGACCGCGAGCGCCTCGGCGCGGCGCTGGGAGAGGTAGAGCGCGGTCATCAGCTGGGCGCACAGCCGCTCGCGCATCGGGTACTCGGCCACCAACGGCTTGAGTTCGCTGATCAGTTCCGCGTGGTGGCCCAGGGCGAGCCCGACGTCCAGCCACTCCTCCAGTACGGAGAAGCGGCGCTCCTCCCAGTGCGCGGCGACCGCGTGGGTCAGCGGACTGGAGAGGTCCGCCAGCGGCTGGCCCCGGAACAGCGCGAGCGCGCCGCGGTAGGCGGCGGTGGCGCTCTCCAGGTCGCCGGCCGCGACCAGGGCGCGGGCCTGCCGCACCATCTTCTCGAAGGCGAGGGCGTCGAGGTCGTCCTCGGCCAGCCGGATGCGGTAGCCGCCCTGTTCGGTCTCGATGAGGTCCACCGGGGCGCCGGCCGCGGCGAAGGCGTTGCGCAGCCGCCAGACGCAGGTCTGGATCTGCTTGTCCGCGGTGGCCGGCGGGGCGGAGCGCCACACCGCGTCGATCAGCGAGCTGACCGGCACGGTCTTGTTGGCGTTGAGCAGCAGCACGGCGAGGGTGGTCAGTTGGCGGTTCCTGCCCACGCGGACTGGCTTGCCGTGAATAGTCACCTGGAGCGGTCCGAGGATGCGGAAGAAGAGATCACGGCCGGTGTCCCCGTGATTCCCGTCAAAGTGTCCGGAGCCCAAGGGTAAATACGGTCTGGCTGGCAACTAATCCTCCAGGAACCGGAGAAATATGCGACTGGCACGGAACTTTAGAAGTATTGCGAGCATCGTGTCCATACCCCGGCTTGGGGCCCGCGAGGTTCTCGCAACACCCGTGCTTGACCCGTTCATTACATGGGTAGGGTCGTCTGTGCTGTTTCCCTCGGGACCGGTTCCGGCCACCGCGGGAGCCGGGCCCCGGTACGGGCGAAGGCGGTCCGGTGCGCGCAACCGATGCTGGCGTGCTGCGGAGTTGAGCCCGGTCTGACGAGGGGGCGGTCTTGTCGATTCCAGAGGTCGCACTGTGCCGTTGTTCCGGGGTTCAGCGGGTGCCGCGGGGTGCCGGTGCCGCCGGAATGTATATGTGTAACGGCCATCCGCCGGCAGGGCGTTTTCCCCGCTGGCTCGTCGGTGCACCGCAATGAATTCCGTAGCCGTGGGCAACTTGCTGCCGCAGGATGAATTCCGTGCGGAAATTTCCGGCCCGCGCGCCGGGAATTCCCGCACGCCGGTCGCGGCGAAGTGGCCGGCGCCGGTGCGGCGCGGGCCACTTCGCGGGGCGGTCGACTGCTCCGGGCGGACGGGGTGTTCACCTCACCTCCCGGAGACCGGGCAGCGGAACGGCGCGCAGCGCGTGCGCGTCGAGCTTCCCGCCGGGGGTCCGCGGCAGTGCCGGCAGCACCACGAAGTGGTCCGGGCACATGTAGTCCGGCAGTACCTCGGCGATGTCCCGGCGCAGCGCGCCACCGGCCCCACCGCCGGCCGGCACCACGAAGGCGCACAGCCGGTCGCCGGCGTCCGAGCGGCGCAGCAGCACCGCGCACTCGGCGACCGCGGGGTGGCGCCGCACCGCGGTCTCGACCTCGCCCAGTTCGATCCGGAACCCCCGCACCTTCACCTGGTGGTCGACCCGGCCCAGGATCCGCAGCCGGCCGTCGGCCGACCACAGGCCGCGGTCGCCGGTGCGGTACAGCCGTCCGCCCGGCGCGAACGGGTCGGGCAGGAAGCGCTCCGCGGTCAGCCCCGGCCGACCGTGGTAGCCGAGCGCCACCGCCGGTCCGCCGAGGTAGATCTCGCCCGGCACACCGGGCGGCGCCGGCCGCAGCCCCGAATCCAGTACGTGCGCCCGGTAGTTGGGCACCGGCCGGCCGATCGGGATGGGCGCCCCCGCGGCCTCGGCCGGTCCGCAGCGGTGCGTGGTGGCCCACACCGCGCACTCGGTGGGGCCGTAGTCGTTCAGCAGCACGGCGCCGGGACAGCCGCGCAGGTGCTCGGCGACCACGTCCGGTGCCAGCGGCTCCCCGCCGACGGCCACCAGCACCAGCCGGGACAGGGCCCGTTCGTCCGCGATCTGCAGGAGCACCTGGTAGTGCGAGGGCACGGCGTGCAGGTGGGTGATCCCGGCCCGGTCCAGCAGCGCCCGCAGTGCCAGCGGGTCGTGGGCCTCGGCCTCGGTGGGCAGCACCACGGCACCGCCGCTCGCCAGCGCCCAGTACAGGCCGCCCGCCGCGCCGTCGAAGCACAGCGGCGGCAGCACCAGGTCCCGCCCAGGTGCCGGGCCGGCGGCGTCGCGGGCGGCGGTCGAGACCACGAGGGCCCGGTGGTGCACGGCGATGCCCTTCGGCGTGCCGGTGGAGCCGGAGGTGTAGATGACGTAGGCGGTGTCGTCCGGGGTCACCGGCACCTCGGGGGCGTGCGTGGGCTCCGCCGCGGTCCCGGACGTCAGCAGGACCGGCACCGGCAAGGACAGGTCCGGCGGGCGGTGGGCGAGGAGGGCGCCGGCTCCGGAGTCGGTCACGATGTGGCGGATCCGGTCCGCCGGGTGGGCGGGCTCGATCGGCACGTACGCCGCACCGGACTTGAGGACGCCGAGCATCGCCACCACCGATTCCGCGCTGCGCTCCGCCAGCAGCGCGACCCGGTCGCCCGGGCCGATGCCCGCGGCGCGCAGCCGGTGGGCCAGGCGGTTGGCGGCCAAGTCCAGTGCGCGGTAGGTCAGTTCGGTGGCGCCGCACACCACCGCGACCGCGTCGGGCGTCCGTGCCGCGGAGTGCTCCACGAGGGTGTGCAGGCAGACGTCGGCGACGGGCCGGTCCGGGCCCCGGGACCAGCGGTCCAGGGCGGCCCGTTCGTCGCCGGTGGCCCCGGTGACGTCGTGGACGGGGGCGCCGTCGAGCAGGGCGTCGAGCACGGCGAGCAGCCGGCCGGCGAACGCCTCGACCGCCTCCTCCCCGAAGAGTCCGGTGTCGTAGTCGACGCGCAGCCGGTCGCCTTCCAGCAGGGCCAGCAGGTCGTGCCGGCCGGCGCCGTCGGCCACCCGGACCGGCACCGCGGTGCGGTCACCGAACCGCTCGGGCTCCGGTGGCCGGTCCGCCGCCACCGCGAGCGCCGCCCGGCCGAGCGGATCGACCGGCGTACCGGCCCCGGCCGCCGCCACCGCCCGGCGCAGGAGGTCCGCACCGGTCGCCGCCTCGTCCACCCGAAGGAGGACAGCCGACGGTACCGGGCCGTCCAGGAGCACGCCGGTCTCCGGCCCGCCCCCGTAGCGGACCAGCAGCAGCGCCAGCGCGCCGGCCAGCGCCGCCCCGGCGGGCACGCCGGTGGCCCGGAGCCGGGCCGCCACCGGTCCGGCCGCGCGGTACAGGGTCGCCGCGGTGCCCGAGGGCGTGTCGCCGGTGCGCAGCGCGGACGGCAATTCCGTCCGCGGCGCCGTCGGGGCGTCCGCGTCCCGCGCCGCCCCGGGGAACGGCGTGCCTGCCCCGAGCAGCCACCGCAGCACCGCGTCCGGCGGGAGCGGGCGCGCGGTGACCACGACCACGAGGAACCGGTCCGCGGCGAGCCGGGCCAGCAGCGCCCGGGCGTACCCGGGCTCGGCGCGGGCGGCGGCGGCCTCCTCGCGCACCAGCTGGCCCCGGACCGCCTCGTCCGCCCCGCCGGCCGTCAGGTCCTGCAGGGTGAGCCGCAGCGGCGCCCGGTCCGCGGCGAGGCGGGCCCGCAGCGCCCGGACGTCCACGTCGCCGTCGACCAGCCAGACACCGGCTGCCGGGCAGTTGTCCTCGGACACGGTTCCTCCTGTCGTGAGGGGTAGGGCGCACGGGCGGCGGCAGGGGCGCCCGGCCGCCGGCGGACGGGCCGGCGGGGGCGCCCCGGCCGTCAACGCAGGACGCGCTCCTGCGGCGCTCGGCGATGCGCCCGGGACTTGCGCAGGTCCCGGGTGACGACCGCCTTCTTCAGCCAGCGGTCGGTGCCGTCGAACCGGGCCCGGAAGGCGCTGCGGCCGTGGACCGCCTTGAAGTTGTCGACGACCAGCAGGTCACCGGCGCCCAGCACCACATCGGTCAGGTTCCGTTCCAGCTCCGCCTCCAGCGCGGTGAGCGCCTCGGCGGCCGCCGCGTCGCCCGGCAGCGGCGACATGAACGCCGGGTCGATCCGGAGGTACGGCTGCTCGGGGTGGCCGAACAGCACCGCACAGGGCTCCGGTTCGTCCCGCATCCGCTGGACCGGATGGGTCGCGCCGGAGCTGTCGTCGAGCGTCCGCGCGTTCTTCAGGTGCTCGTTGTCCGGGCGGATGAGGTACCGCGGCTCGGCCAGCACCGCGCGGTGCCGGGGCGCCAGGACCACGTCCTGGACACTGGCCACGACGGTGGGCACGGCCTCGTGGTTGCGCAGCCCGAGCAGCATCAGGTAGTCGCAGCGCAGCGGGTGGAAGCCGTCCTCGGTGTGCCAGGCCAGCTCCACCGTGCCGTGCCCGCTCTGCTCGTCCTCCTGCGCGGGGATCGGCAGCACGTTGTGCACCAGCCGACCGCCCTGCAGCGTCGACCAGCCGAAGACGTCGCCCAGGTGCGCCGAGGCCAGTACGAGGAACACCTCGTGCACCGCCGACTCCTCGCCGGCCGGCTGGTCGCGCCAGTCCAGCGGGGTCGGCCCGATCCGGTCGTCGTCCACGGCCAGGCCGCGGACGACCAGACTCGCCACCGCCTCGTCGGACCGGAACGCCTGGAGCTCCTTGACCAGGCGCGGCGGCAGCTGGTGCGCCAGGGTGGGCAGGTCGGCGAGCAGCGCCGGGGCGGTGCTCGACCCGTGCTCGCGCAGGACGGACCGGGTGAGGGCGTCCAGGGCGTCCCGGTCGGCGTCGTCGAGGTCCAGGTAGCGGATCACGGGTGTTCGCCCCCGGCCCGGTTCGGTGGAAGTGGTGCGGCGTTCACGCGTCCTCCCCTCGGGCCGGCCGGCCGCCGGTGCCCTGCGGGACGACGTCCTCGGGCGCGGGCAGGTAGCCGCCGTCGACGAGGAAGCGGAAGCAGGAGTGCGCCCACTGCTCGTTGACCGGTGGGCAGCTGATCCCCGAGCCCTCCAGGGCGGCGGTCAGCACCTTGCACTCGTCCATCGGGTTGACCCGCTTCTGGAGTTCCGGGTCGAGCGCCGCGTGCCGCATCGAGGCGACCCGCAGCAGCGGCGTCATCGGGAACAGCACGTGGTCCTCGTCGACGCCCAGCGCCTGTCGGCGGGCCTCCTCCTCGTCGACGACGTTGAGGTCGTAGCCGAACGAGCGCAGCCACTGGTAGCACTGCTGCATCGTGGTCGGCGCCGGGTTGGTGATGTTGAAGTTCTTGCCGAAGTTCTCCGCGCGCAGCGAGGTGTAGACGATGGCCTGCGCGGTGTAGTCCACCGGCACCGCGTTGATGACGTCGTTGTAGAGCGGCAGCACGCCCAGGTCGAGGAAGCCCCTGAGGTAGACGTAGAGGTAGTCGGTGTGGTGCGAGGCGCCGGTGTCGGTGTGGCCGGTGATCATCCACGGGCGCTGGACGGTGACCGGGATGCCGCGCTCCCGGGCGATGTACATGATCTTCTCGGCGATCCACTTGCTCCGCGGATAGCCGGTGGGGATCCGGATCGGCCGGTCGTCGAGGTCCTTCTCGGTGAACGGCCGCTCGGCGCCGGTGCCCATGAAGACGTCCACGCTGGAGACGAAGTGGACGGACTTCAGGGTCGTGGTGGTGGCCAGCCGCAGCACCTCCTTGGTGCCCTCGACGTTGGCCGGTCGGGCCGCCTCGTAGGGGTAGGTGAAGTTCACCACCGCGCCGCTGTGGTAGATCGCGTCGAGGTCGGCGGCCAGCGTCGCGAAGTCCTCGTCGTCCAGGCCCAGCCGGGGGCGGGCCAGGTCGCCCACCACCATCCGCAGCCGGGACCGGTAGGACTCGTCCCACGCCGCGTACGTGCGCAGGCTCTCCTCCATCCGCTCCCAGGCCGCGTCCTCGTTCTCGGCGCGCACCAGGCAGTGCACGGTGGCGTTCGTGCGCTGGACCAGTTCCACCGCGAGGAACGCGCCCAGGTAGCCGGTGCCGCCGGTGACCAGGACGTGCCGCGGCTCGAACCAGTGCGCGTGCGGCAGGTCGCCCGGGGCGATCTCTTCGGGCAGTCGCAACTCGTCGTGCAGTTCGGCCAGTTGCTGGGCGTACAGGACCTCGCTGTCGACGTTGTCGCGCTGCCGCCGGTCCTCCTCGATGGCCTGTGCGATACCGGCCACGGTCGGCACCCGGAAGATCTGCTCCACCGGCAGGGCCACGTCGTGCCGGCGGGACAGCTGCGCGGTCAGCCGGGCCACCAGCAGTGAATTGCCGCCCAGGGAGAAGAAGTCGGCGGTGGCGCTGACGTGGTGCACCCCGAGCAGCGAGCTGAAGGTCTCGGCGATTTCGGCTTCCAGCTGGGTGCTCGGCTCGACGTAGTCGCCGGGCGAGGCATCCTCGGGCGCGGGCAGCGCAGCGTTGTCGATCTTGCCGTTCCGGGTGAGCGGCATCCGCTCCAGCGTCACGAACGCGCTCGGCACCATGTAGTCCGGCACCTGACCGAGCACGTGCTTGACCAGCATCTCCTGGGTCAGCACCCGGCCGACGACCGGCACCACGTAGGCCACCAGCCGCGGTACGCCAGGCTGGTCCTCCCGCGCGGTCACCACCGCCTCGGCCACCAGCGGATGGCGCAGCAGGACGTTCTCGATCTCCGACAGCTCGATCCGGAAACCGCGGATCTTGACCTGGGTGTCGGCGCGGCCCAGGAACTCGACGGTGCCGTCCGCGCGGTACCGGGCCAGGTCGCCGGTGCGGTACAGGCGAGCCCCCGGCTCCCCGGAGAACGGGTCGGGCAGGAAGCTCCCGGCCGTCATCCCCGGCCGGTTGACATAGCCGCGCACCACGCCGGCGCCCCCGATGTACAGCTCGCCGGGGACCCCCGGCGGAACCCGGTGGAAGTGCTTGTCCAGCAGGTGGATCCGGGCGTTGGGGATCGGCCGGCCGATCGGCACCCGGCTGCCCTCGCCGTCCGCCGGGGACACCGTGTGCACCGACGCCCACACGGTCGCCTCGGTCGGCCCGTACTCGTTGAACAGCGCCACCCCCGGCGCGCGGCGGAAGTGCTCGGCGACCAGGCCCGGCGGCAGCAGCTCGCCCGCGAGCACGGTCGTCCGCACCGACGCGTACGCCTCCGGCTCCGTCTCCAGCAGCACCGCGTACTGCGACGGCACCCCGTCGACGTGGGTGACGGACTTGGCGCGGATCAGGTCGCCGAGCAGCCGCGGGTCCAGCACCTCGGCCTCGTTGGGCAGCACGACCGTGCCGCCGCGGCGGAGCGTCCAGTACAGGCCGCCGCCGGAGGCGTCGAAGGTGAGCGGGGCCAGGACCAGGTACCGCTCGGGCCGGCCCGGTGCCTCGCAGGCCGACCGGGCCAGGGTGGAGTGCACGATCTGGCGGTGCTCCACGGCCACGCCCTTGGGCCGGCCGGTGGAACCGGAGGTGTAGATGATGTAGGCGAGGTCGTCCGGGGCGACCCGCACCGGGGGCCGGCTGACCGGACGCTCCGGGTCCGCCGTGGGGATGGCGAGCTGCTCCAGGCCGGACAGCTTGCCGGACAGCCCGGCCAGGGGCTCCGGCCCGCCCACGACCAGCGAGACCCCGGCGTCCTCCGCGATGATCGCGATCCGGTCGGCCGGATAGGACGGGTCGAGCGGGACGTAGGCGGCGCCCGCCTTGAGCACGCCCAGCAGACCGACGACGGCGTGCACCGACCGGTCGCTCAGCACCCCGACCCGGCTCTCCGGGCCCGCCCCGCGCGCCGCCAGCTCCGCGGCGAGCGCCTCCGCGCGCAGGTCCAGCGAGGCGTAGCTCAGCTCCGCGGAGCTGGAGGACAGCGCGAGGACCTCCGGGTGGGCGGCCGCGGCCTGTTCGACCAGCGCGTGGAGGGTCGCCGGGCCGTCGTGCCCGGTGCGGGTGTCGTTCCAGGCGGTCAGGCGCGCCCGCTCCTCGTCGCTCAGCAGCGGGAGGTCGGCCAGCGGCCGGTCCGGTTCGGCGGTCGCCGCCTCCAGGAGCAGCAGCACCCGGTGCAGCAGCCGCTCGACGGTGTCGCGGTCGAACAGGCCGGTGTTGTACTGGGCGCGCAGCGCCAGCGCGCCGTCGCGCCGCACCGCGTACAGGTCGATGTCGTGCGGGGTCCAGGTGGTGCGCAGCTCCTGCGGGCGGGCGGTGGCACCGGGCAGTTCGCGCCGGCTCCACTGCTCCTCGAAGCCGAAGAAGACCTGGAACAGCGGGGTGTGGCTGAGGTCACGCAGCGGCTGGGCGGCCTCGACGATCTGCTCGAACGGCAGCCGCGCGTGCCCCAGCCCCTCGGCCAGCACCGTCTCGGCGCGCCGCACCAGCCCCGTCAGCGTTTCGCCGGTGTCGAGTGCGAACCGCAGCGGGAGGGTGTTCTCCAGCGGTCCGACCAGGTCGGCGGCGCCGTCCTGCCACGCCGGGGGCACCGGCACGCCGATCGCGAAGTCCAGCTGCTGGGCATAGCGGGACAGCACCGCCGCGTAACCGCTGAGCAGGACCCCGGACAGGGTGTGGCCGGCCCCGGCGGCGTAGGCGTCCAGCGCGGTGTGCAGGGCCTTGGGCACCGCGACGGTCACCGCGTCGGCGTCGATGGTCTTCACCGGCGGGCGCGGCCGGTCGGTGGGCAGCTCCAGCGTCGTCAGCGCCGCCATCCGGCCGCGCCAGTACGCGATGTCCTTCTCCGCGTCGTCGCCGGCGATCCAGGCGCGCTGGGCGGCCCCCAGCTCCTGGACGTCGGCGGGCCGGGCGGCGACCTCCCCGGGGGCGCCGAGCAGTTGGGCGTACCGGGTCAGGATCTCGTCGGTGAACAGCCGCACCGACGGCCGGTCCGCGACGAGCTGATGCACCGTCAGAACGAGGATGTGGTCCTCCTCGCCCAGCCGCAGCAGGCTCGCCCGCACCAGCGGACCCTGGGCCAGGTCGAACCGGGTGCGGGCCTCGGCCTCGGCGACCCGTGCCAGCTCCGCGTCCAGCCGCTCGGGGTCCAGTTCGACCACCGGCAGCCGCAGCGACGCCACCGGCTTGGTGGTGGCCAGCGGGTGGCCGTCCACCGTGCGGAAGGTGGTGCGCAGGACCTCGTGGTGCTGGACCGTCGCCGCCAGCGCCTGCTGGAGGGCGGCCGGATCGGTCCGGCCGGACAGCCGCACCGCGGTACTGGTCTGCCACGGCCGCTTCTCGTCGAGCTGGACCAGCAGCCACAGTCGGCGCTGCTCCAGGGTGAGGTTGCTGGTGACCGCGTTGGCCGAACCGTCCAGGAGACCGGCCAGGACGGCGCGCTTCTCGTCGGGCGTCAGGGAACTGATCTCGTGCTGCCTGCTCATGTGGTGGACTCCCGTCCTAGGCGTCGATGCGGTCAGGCAGAGCGTTCACGGACCGAACGGGGGCGCATGTCGGTCCAGACCTTCTCGATGTGCTTGAGGCACTCCTGCTTGGTCCCGGTCGGGCCGGCGGCGGACCAGCCCGCGGGCAGCGCCCGGTCCGCGAACCAGATCGAGTACTGGTCCTGCTCGTTGGTGACGACCTGGAAGACCGTGTCGGCGTCGTCGATGCCCATGGCTGGCTCCTCGTGGTTTCGGGTGGTCAGTTCAGATGGCGCAGCAACTGGTCGATCTCGTCGTCGGACATCCCGGCGAGCTCGGCGAGCCGCGCGTCGCCGGCGGTGGTCCGCTGGTCGCGGGCGCGCTCCAGCTTCTCGACGGCCGCCGCCAGCCCGGCCGGGGTCGGCAGCCGGAAGAAGTCGCGCAGCGGCACCTGCACGCCGAATTCGGCGCGGACCCGGCTGAGCAGCTTGGCGGCGAGCAGGGAGTGCCCGCCGAGTCCGAAGAAGTCGGCGTGCACCCCGGCCGTCCGGAGCGGTAGCGCGTCCTGGAAGAGCGTCAGCACCCGCCGCTCCACGCCGTTGCGCGGCGGCACTTCGTGCACCGCGCCCCGCGGCGCGGGCGGCGGCGCCGGCAGCGCCGCCCGGTCCATCCGCCCGGCGGCGTCCACCGGCAGTGCCGGCAGAACACCGCACACCGCGGGCACCTCGGGCCCGGGCAGCTCCGCCCCGGCGCGCCGCCGCACCTCCGCGGCGAAGGCCTCCCGCTCGCGCGCCGAGCCCGCCGGCACCGTACCGTCCGGGACCAACCAGGCGATCAGACGGCCGTCGTCGGCCACCACCGCCGCGTCCCGCACGCCGGGGAAACCGGTCAGCGCCGCCGCCACCGCCCGCGCGTCCACCAGATCGTCGCCGAGGAACAGCCGCCCCTCGGCCGGCCCGACGACCTCCAGCCCACCGTCCCCGGAACGCCGGCACAGCAGCCCGGTCGGTACGGCGGGGTGCGCGTCGCCGGCGACGTGCAGCTCACCCACCGTCCCGGGCGGTACGGGCCCGCCCAGCGCGTCGAGCAGATACCGCGTCGTACCGGCCAGGGGCGGCCCCAGGCGGCGGCCGGCGCCGTCCGCCGGCGGTGCCAGCGCGACCGGCGCGGCCAGCGGCGGGGGAGCGGCGCGCCCGACGAACACCTCGTGCCGGGTGCGCCCCAGCATCTCGACCAGGTCCGGGGCCGGTGCCCCGGCCACGCACACCAGCCGGGTCCCGGCCGGCGGCGCCCAGCCGTCGGTCAGCGCCCGCCGCCAGGTCGGCGCGTCGGCCAGCACGAACGCCGCCGGCGGCCCGCTCGGTGCTGCGTTGAGCCCGGACAGCATCAGACTGCGCGCCCGCACCAGCGGCATCAGCAGCTCCACCGGCGACGGCGGCGCGCTGCCCGCCAGCAGCAGGATGTCGTCCTCCACGGTCACCGCCAGTCGGTCCGCCACGGCCGTCAGCCCCGCCGTGAGCGCACGGTGCGACAGGACGGCGGCACCCTCCGGCCCCGGGCGCTCCAGCCGCCACGCCGGAGAGTCCGGACCGGGCGGGGGCCCCGGCTCCACCGGGTCGAACCGCGGGCCCGTCGTGATCAGCCAGCCGCCGGGCTCGTCCTCCGCCCGCCGGACGAACGCCCCCGCCCGGTCGTGCCGCCGGCCGTACGCCGGCACGGCCCCCACCTCGAACACCGCCAGGACCACCGCGATCAGCGCGGCGGACGCCACCGGCGGCGTGGCCACCACGACCCCCGGCCCGGCGATCCCCTCCGCCCGCAGCCGCCCGGCCAGATCACCCGCCCAGTCCCGCAGCTCACCGAGGGTCAGCACGGCGTCCGCCGCGGACAGCCCCACCTCGTCCCCGCCGCGGGAGGCCAGCAGCTCCAGCACGGTGCGGTCGGCGGACGGTGTGGCCGGACCGCGCTCGACCGCCCGCTCCCCGCCGCCGGCCGGCAGGGCCCCCACCGGCCGCTCCGGCTCCCGCAGGGCCGCCAACAGCACGGACCGGTGCAGCTCCACGATCCGGGCCGCGGTCGCCTCGGCGTAGAGCCCGCGGTCGTAGTCGAGCTGCAGCCGCAGCCCCGCACCGTCGGGCAGCACGGTCAGCCACAGGTCGAACTTGGCCGCCGCGCGGTCCAGTTCGACCTGTGCCATGGTCAGCCCCGGCAGCTCCGCACCGGCCGCGGGCGCCCCGGGCATCGAGAACATCACGTCGAACAGCGGATTGCGGTCCAGTGCGCGGGTCTGCCGCATCTCCTGCACCAGCCGGTCGAACGGCATCCGGTCGTGCGAGAACGCCCCCAGACAGACGTCCCGCACCGCTGCGACCGCCGCCGGGAACCCCTCCCGGAGCGGCAACCTGGCCCGCAGCACCAACGTGTTGGCGAAGAACCCGACCAACTCCTCGGCATCCGGATGGTGCCGCCCGGCCACCGGCGTGCCCACCGCTACGTCGGCCTGACCGGTGACCCTGGCCAGCGCCACCATGAAGCCGGACAGCAGCACCATGAACGGCGTCCCGCCGGTCCGTGCCGCCAGGTCCTCCAGCCCGGCCGCCTCCGCCGGCGTCAGCCGGGCCTCCACCCGGCCCCCGTCGCCACCCCGCCCCTGCTCGCGCGGCCGGTCCACCGGCAGCTCCAGCGGCACCGTGCCGGCCAGCGCGCCCCGCCAGTACGCCAGCAACTCGTCCAACTGCCCCTCGGCCAGCCGGCCCTCCAGCCAGCCGACGTAATCGGCGTACTGCACCGGGAGTTCCGGCAGTCCGGCGTCCCGGCCCCCGCACAGCGCCCCGTAGGCAGTGGCGAGATCGCGGTAGAACACGTCCATCGACCAGCTGTCGCACACCAGGTGATGGACCGTCACGAGCAGGGTGTGCCGCCGCGCCGCCTCCTTCACCAGCACCACCCGCACCAGCGGCGGCGCGTCCAGGGCGAACGGCAGCGCCGCCTGCTCCCGCGCCAGCCGCTGCACCCGCTTCGCCGCTTCCCCGGCGGGCAGCTCCGAGCAGTCCACCACCGGCAGCGGGACCAGGGCCTCCGGTAGGACGAGCTGCCGCGGATCGCCCTCCACCAGGCCCACCCCGGTCCGCAGGCTCTCGTGCCGGGCCACCACCGCGTTCACGGCCCGCTGCAGCAGCACCACGTCCAGCTCCCCGGACAGGCGGACCGCGCTGAGCACGTTGTAGGCGGCATTCGCGCGGGGATCGAGCTGGCAGACGAACCACAGGCTGCGCTGCGCCGGCGCCGCCGGCAGGACGAAGTAGTCGCTGTAGTCGCGGGACCCCCCGCTGCCGACCCCGCCCACATAGGAGGAACTGCTCATCGGGTCCGCGCCCCCTTACTCAGCAACGCCGTCAGCGTCGTCTCGACGAACACCACGACACCGCTCTCGTGGTCCTGTACGAAGAAGTGGCCGCCGGCGAACTCGCGCACCGCGCAGTCCACCGACGTCTGGCCGGCCCAGCCGGCGTCCCCGGCCCGCACCAGCGGATCCCGCGCCCCGCGCAGCACCCGCACGGGCACCGGGAGCGGCGGCCCCGGGCGATACCGGTAGGTCTCCGCCAGCGTCAGATCGGCCCGAGTGGTGGGCAGCATCAGCTCGATGACCTCGGCGTACTCCGGGAGGTCCGCCGGGCCCAGGCCGTCCCAGGCACGCAGCCGGCCCAGGAGCTCGTCCCGCGGCAGGTGGTGCACCTGCTCGCTGTCCCGGAACTGCGGGGCGTCCCGGCCCGCCACGAACAGTGCGACCGGCAGCGGCAGCCCCGACTCCCGCAACGCACGGGTCAGTTCGAACGCCACCAGGGCGCCCATGCTGTGCCCGTAGAACGCGTACGGACGCCCGGTCAGCGGTCCGGCCGCCGCGGCCAGCTCCGCGATCAGCGCGGCCATCTCGCGGTGCGGGCGCTCCCCGAGCCGGTCCTCGCGGCCGGGCAGCTGCACGGCGGTGACCTTCGTCCGTGCGGCGTGCCGGTGCCAGGTCCGGAACGCCGAGGAACCGCCCCCGGCATGCGGGAAACACACCACCTCGCACACCGGATCGGCCACCTCCCCGAATGACCTGAACCACTTCGCATTCATCCGGACCGGGCGCACGCGTACCTCCCTCGGGATGACGCACGGAAAACGCGGAAACGCGCTGGATCAACACCGCCGGGATGGGCTCACCGACCGGGTCGCAGCGCGGCGAACAATGCCTACCAGTTTCACCGGAGGCCGCGTCAAGAACCCCATAACAGCCTGAGAGGCGAGCGGTATGGATGTGAGAGCCGAACGAGAGAACCGCCCTTTAAATTGCTGCTGCGACAGGCCCGGCCGGCTTGCCCCCGCCGTCCTGCGATCCCGCTCCGAGCACCTGCCCCCGGCGCTGAAAAGGCCACGGTAAGGGAGTTAAGCCGATGTCGATCCCCGCTCCCCGCACCCTCGTGCACCTCCTCGTCGAGCACGCCACCACCCACGGTGCGCAGCCCGCCTACGAGTTCCTGCACGAGGACGGCCGCGTCGACACCCTGACCTACCACGAGCTGCTGACCCGGGCCGCCCGGGTCGCCCCGGCGCTCCGCCCCGACCCCGCCCGAGCCGAGCCCGCCCTGCTGCTCTACCCGCCCGGGCTGGACTTCGTGGTGGCCGTCTGGGCCTGCTTCCTCGCCGGTGTCCCCGCGGTCCCCGCCTACCCGCCGCTGTTCGGCTCCTCCGACCGCATCGCGGCCCGCTTCTCCCGCATCCTCGCCGACTCCCGCGCCACCACTCTGCTCGCCGACCCCGCCGTCCTCGGCCTGCTCACGGCTGGCCTCCCCGCCGAGCGCCTGCCCCGGGTGGTCACGCTCGACGACGCCCCCGGCGAGGGCGCGGCCGCCCGCCCCGCACCGCCCGCCGGCGACCCGCTCGACCGCCTCCCGGCCACCGCCCCCGCACCCGGGGACACCGCCCTGATCCAGTACACCTCCGGCAGCACCGGAGCGCCCAAAGGCGTCGTACTGCAACACCGCAATCTGCTCGCCAATATCAAGGCCATTACCGAGGTATTCCAGCTCGACGAATCCGCTCGGGTCGTCTCCTGGCTCCCGCCCTATCACGACATGGGGCTCATCGGATTCATCCTCACACCGGTCCACGGTCGATTCCCGGTCCGCCTCATGTCACCGGTGCATTTCCTCAAGAACCCGCTCGCCTGGCTGCGGCAGATCAGCGAACTGGGCATCACCCATACCGGCGGCCCGAATTTCGCCTACGACCTGTGCCTGCGCCGGGCCGGCACCGCCGACCTCACCGGGCTGGACCTGAGCACCTGGCGGCTGGCGTTCAACGGCGCCGAACCGGTCCGCCCGGCCACCCTCACCCGCTTCGCCGACCGCTTCGCCCCGCACGGCTTTCGCCCCCAGGCGTTCCTGCCCTGCTACGGCCTGGCCGAGGCCACCCTGATCGTCACCGGACGGCACTGGACCGGCCGCCGGGACGACACCGAGGCGGACGGCCGGATCGACTGCGGCCCGGTGATCGCCGGCCACGACCTCGTCGCCGTGGACCCCGCCACCTCGACCCCCGTCCCCGACGGCACCGAAGGCGAGCTGTGGGTCCGCGGCCCCAGCATCAGCAACGGCTACTGGAACAGCACCGGCACCTCCGACGGCGAACTCTTCGGCACCCTCGGTGGCCACCGGTACCTGCGCACCGGCGACCTCGGCCGGCTGCGCGAGGGCCACCTCGTCGTCACCGGCCGGCGCAAGGACGTCCTCATCCAGAACGGCGTCAACCACCACGCCCACGACCTGTGCGCTGCCGCCGTCGCGGACAATCCCGCGATCCGGCCCACCGCGGCGGCCTTCACCGGCCCCGACGAGGAGATCGTGCTGGCCGTCGAACTCGCCGGCCGGGACCGGGACACCGAACAGCTCGCCGCCGACCTCCGCGCCCGCGTGCTGACCGCCACCGGCGCCCGCGTGCACACCGTCGTGCTCTGCCCGCCCCGCACCATCCCGCGCACCACCAGCGGCAAGGTCCAGCACTCCCTGGCCCGCACCCGCTACCTGGCCGGCGAACTACGCGGCGAGCCCGTCGCCGTCGACCCGGCGGCGACCGCCCGGGCGGAGGCCGATCTGTTCGCCGCCTTCCTCTCCTCCGTCTTCGCCGCGGTCTGCCAGGTCCCGCGCTGCGGCCCCGACGACACCCTCGCCGCCCTCGGCGGGGACTCCCTGGGCGCCGCCGAGATCGCCGCCGTGGTCGAGGACGCGCTCACCCTGCCGGTCCCGGTCGAGGACGTCCTCCAGGCCCAGTCACCCCGCGAGCTGACCGCCCGCCTGTCCCAGCGGTGGGCCGAGGACGGCGTCCCGTCCGCCCGCGCCATGGCACGCGTCAAGGCACTGCTCCCCACCACCCGCGCCTGACGCCGCCCACCGCCAGGAACCTGGAGGACCCCGTGCCCGACAGCTCCCCGTTCCCCGCCGATCTCGGCCGAGCCCTGCTCGCGCGCTGGCGCGCCCGGCCGCAGCGGCCGGCGGACCCCGAGGTCACCCCGATCCAGCTCGGACTGCGGCTCTTCGAGGAGATCAACCCCGGCACGGCCGTCAACGTCCTCCGCTTCGACGCCGAGGTCTCCGGACCGCTCGACACCGGCCGGCTGGCGACCGCGCTCACCGCCCTGGCCGGACGCCACGCCCTCCTCCGCACCACCTTCCCCCATCACGAACGCACCGCCTGTGTCACCGCACCGCACGCCGAACCCGCCCTGACCACCACCGACTTGACCCACCTCGGCCCGGCCGCGGGACGCGCCCACGCCCGGGCCCAGGCGGACGCCCGGGCCGCCGAACCCATGGACCTGGCCACCGGCCCCCTCTGGCGGGTCGCGGTCTGGACCCTGGCCGACGGCACCGCGCGCCTGCAACTCCTCGCCCACCACCTCATCGCCGACGGCTGGTCCCTGGGCGTCTTCCTCGCCGAACTCAGCGCGCTCTACGCCGGAAACCCCCTGCCCCCCGCCACCCCCTTCCCCGCCCACACCGCCACTCCCTCCGCCGCGGACCTGGCCGCCTGGCGCCACCGACTGGCCGGCGCACCACCCCTCGCCCTGCCCACCGACCGGCCCCGCCCCGCCGCCCGCCGCTTCCGCTCGGCACAGACCCCCCTGACCCTTGGCCCCGACCTGCTCCAGCGCGTCCACGCCCTGGCCGAGGCGGAGCACCTCACCCCGTTCATGGTCCTGCTGACCGCCTTCCACCTCACCCTCGCCCGCACCGCAGGCCACGCCGACCTCACCATCGGCTCACCCATCGCCACCCGCGCCCGGCACCGCGCCCCCGGCGCGATCGGACCCCTGGCCACCCTGCTCGCCCTGCGCACCGACACCAGCCGGGCCCGCACGGTCCGCGACGCCCTGCACGCGGTCCGCGACACCTGCCTGGACGCCTACGGCCGCACCCACGTCCCCTTCGAGGCCGTGGTCGGGGAGACGGAACAGACCGGCGCCTCCCTCTTCGACGTCCTCCTCGTCCTCCAACCCCAGCCCCCCGAAATCCAGTTGGGCGACCTGCCCGTCCGCTCCCTGTCCATGGCACCCACCGGCATCCGCCACGATTGCGAGCTGTACCTCTGGCAGGGCGACACCGGATACACCGGATTCCTCGGCTACGACACCGACCTGTTCTCCGCCGCCACCGCCGCCCTGCTCGCCGAGCGCTTCACCACGACCTTGGCCGCCCTCACCGAGCACACCGGCCCGGGCCTCGACCGCACCCTGGCCGACCTCGACACCCTGCCCCCCGCGGAACGCGCCCGCCTCCACGAGCTGTCCGCACCCTCGTGGGAGCTGCCAGGCCCGGCGG
This sequence comes from Streptomyces lunalinharesii, assembly GCF_039532155.1. Taxonomy (NCBI): domain Bacteria; kingdom Bacillati; phylum Actinomycetota; class Actinomycetes; order Kitasatosporales; family Streptomycetaceae; genus Streptomyces; species Streptomyces lunalinharesii. The sequence goes on along the minus strand of NZ_BAAARK010000006.1, from coordinate 246,577 downwards.
TTCGGTTGTCGGAGTGGGTGGAGCGGCAGGTGGGTCGTTCGCCGGATGCGGTGGCGGTGCGTGCGGTGGACGGTGTGTTGTCGTATGGGGAGTTGGAGGCGCGTGCGAATGGTGTTGCCTGGCGTTTGCGGGGTGTTGGGGTGGGGCCTGGTGATGTGGTGGGGGTGTGCCTGCCGCGTTCGTTGGATCTGGTCGTTGCGTTGCTGGGCGTACTGAAGGCGGGGGCGGGTTATGTGCCTGTTGATCCGGGCTATCCCGCTGAGCGGGTGGCGTTCATGTTGGAGGATGCCGGCGCTTCGGTGGTGATTCGGGACGCGGCGGAGGTGGCCGCGGGCGGCGAGCGGGTGGATCGTCCGTCGGTGGTGGGTTCCGTTGGTGTTGATGACGTGGCGTATGTGATCTATACGTCGGGTTCGACGGGGCGGCCGAAGGGTGTGGTGATCGAGCATCGTCAGGTGTCGGCGATGTTGTCGTGGGCGGGCAGGGTCTTCTGTGGGGCACTGTCCCGCACGCTGGCGTCGACCTCGGTGTCGTTCGACCTGTCGGTGTTCGAGATTTTCGCGCCGTTGTCGGTGGGTGGGACGGTGGTTCTGGCGCCGGACAGTGCGTTGGATTTGTTGGAGAATCCTGACCGCTACGGTGATGTGACGTTGTTGAACACGGTGCCTTCGGTGGCGCGGGAGTTGTTCCTTGCGGATGCGATTCCGGCGTCTGTGCGGACGGTGAACCTGGCGGGTGAGCCGCTTTCGCCTGCCCTGGTGCGGGACTTGTACGCGCATCCGGCGGTGGAGGTGGTGAACAACCTTTACGGTCCGAGTGAGGACACGACGTACTCGACGCATGCGGTGACGGATCCGGTGGATGAGCGGACGCCGATCGGTGTGCCGGTGGATGGGACGTCGGTGTATGTGCTGGATGAGGGGTTGCGTTCTGTTCCTCTTGGTGCGGTGGGGGAGTTGTACCTCTCCGGGGCGGGGGTGACGCGTGGCTATCACGAGCGTCCGGGGCTGACCGCGGAGCGGTACTTGCCGGACCCGTTCGCCGCCTCCGGGCCGGGTCGGCGGATGTACCGGACGGGTGACCTGGTCCGGTGGCGCAGCGACGGGCAGTTGGACTATCTGGGGCGAGCCGACAGTCAGGTCAAGATCCGCGGCCATCGCATCGAGCTGGGTGAGGTCGAGAACGTGTTGCGGGGCGCGGAGCAGGTGGCGGATGCCGTGGTGGTGGCCCGCCCGGATGCGGCGGACGGGCTGCGCCTGGTGGCATACGTCATCCCAGCTGGCCTGGCCGCTCCGGCCGATCCGGCTGCCCTGACCGGCCCGACTGATCCGGCCGCCGGTATCGACCAGGCTGCGTTGACCGCGCACGCCCGTGCCTGGCTCCCCGGCCACATGGTCCCGAGCCTCTTCGTCGAGCTGCCGGCGTTCCCCCTCCTCCCCAACGGCAAGATCGACCGGGGTGCGCTCCCGGAGCCCGATGCCGGCGACGGTCAGGCTGATCGCCGTGCCCCCGCGACCGCCGCCGAGCAGCTGGTGGCCGATGCCTGGCGCGAGGTCCTGGACGTCACCGACATCGGCGCCGACGACAACTTCTTCCGCCTGGGCGGCCAATCCCTGCTCGCGACCCGGGTCGCCCACCGGCTCAGCGACGCCCTCCGCACTCACGTCCCCCTCCGACTGCTCTTCGAACACCCCACCGTCGCCGAACTCGCCAGGCACCTCCCGCGAGCGGACGCCCCCCAGTGCGACCACCGACCCATCCCCCCGGCGCCACGCGTGCCCAACCCGGACGGCACCGTCACCCTCCCCGCCTCCACCGGGCAGAAGCGACTGTGGCTTGAATGCGCCCTGGACCCGCGCGCCAACCTCGCCTACCACCTCAACGGTGCCGCACGAATCACCGGCCCCCTCGACGCGGGCCTCCTCGCCGAGGCCCTCCGGGAGGCCGCCCGCCGGCACGAGGTGCTGCGCACGACGCTGCAGGAGATGGACGGCGACATCGTCCAAGTCATCCATCCCACCTGGCAGGCGGACCCGGCCCCGGAAACCCTCCCCGTACCGCCGGACCCGGACAGGCACATCCCCGGTGCGGCAACCGAGGCCGAACTCCTCGCTCAGTGGCGGAAGTCGACCACCGATCTGGCCGAGGGCCCCCTGTTCCGCGCCCGCGTGGTCCGCACGGCCGACGACGCTCACCTGCTCCTGCTGTCCCTGCACCACGTCATCGCCGACGGTTGGACGCTCACCCTCCTGCTGGACGAACTCACCCGTCTCTACGCGGCGTTGGTGGCCTGCCGGCCCCTCCCCGAGGCCCCGACCCTCCAATACGCGGACTTCACCAACTGGCAGGACCCCACCCCCACCGACCAGGAGGGACTTGCGTACTGGCGCAGCCGTCTCGCGGACGCCCCCGTTCTGAACCTCCCCACCGACCACCCCCGACCGGCCGGCCGGACCCATAAGGGCGCCGCCGTCCCCCTCTCCCTCCCGACGGAAACCATCAGCCGCCTCGCCCGGAACACCGGCACCACCGAATTCGCCGTGGTCGCCACCGCCGTCACCGTCCTCCTGAGCGCCCTGTCCGGCAGCCACGACGTGACCATCGGCATTCCGACCAGCGGACGCACCCACTCGGACACCGCAGACATCCTGGGCTTCTTCACCAACACCCTGCCGCTCCGCCGCACGACCGCACCGGACACGACCCTCGACACGGCCCTGCGCGACACCCACGACGCTTTGGCCGCGGCCCACCGCCATGCCGAGACCCCCTTCGAGGAGATCGTGCGCCACGCCGCGCCGCCGCACGACCACGCACACATCCCACTGATCCACGTCATGCTCGCCCTGAACGAAGCCCCGCCGCGCACGCTCGAACTCCCCGGGCTCACGGTCTCCCGGCTCGACGTCCCCCCGGCGGAAACCCAGTTCGACCTCTCCCTCCACCTGGAACAGTCCGCCACCGCCCTCACCGGCTACCTCACCTACAGTCGCGACCTCTACGACGAACCGACCGCGCGACTCTTCGCCGAACGCCTCGCCGTCGTCGTCTCCGCCCTGGCCGACGCCCCCTACACGCCCCTCGCCGAGTTGGACGTGGCCGGCGCCCAGGAGCGCGAGCGTCGTGCGGAGTTGTCCATGTCGTCGTTGGCACTGCCTGGTCCGGCGGTTCGGTTGTCGGAGTGGGTGGAGCGGCAGGTGGGTCGTTCGCCGGGTGCGGTGGCGGTGCGTGCGGTGGACGGTGTGTTGTCGTATGGGGAGTTGGAGGCGCGTGCCAATGGTGTTGCCTGGCGCCTGCAAGGTGCCGGGGTGGGGCCTGGTGATGTGGTGGGGGTGTGTCTGCCGCGTTCGTTGGATTTGGTCGTTGCGTTGCTGGGGGTGTTGAAGGCGGGGGCGGGTTATGTGCCTGTTGATCCGGGCTATCCCGCTGAGCGGGTGGCGTTCATGTTGGAGGATGCCGGCGCTTCGGTGGTGATCCGGGACGTGGCGGAGGTGGCCGCGGCCGGCGAGCGGGTGGATCGTCCGCCCGCCGTGGGCTGCGCGGACGATGTGGCGTATGTGATCTATACGTCGGGTTCGACGGGGCGGCCGAAGGGGGTGGTGATCGAGCATCGTCAGGTGTCGGCGATGTTGTCGTGGGCGGGTCGTGCGTTCCCCGGCGGTGTGTTGGGTCCGTTGGCGTGCACGCTGGCGTCGACTTCGGTGTCGTTCGACCTGTCGGTGTTCGAGATTTTCGCGCCGTTGTCGGTGGGTGGGACGGTGGTTCTGGCGCCGGACAGTGCGTTGGATTTGTTGGAGAATCCTGACCGCTACGGTGATGTGACGTTGTTGAATACGGTGCCTTCGGTGGCGCGGGAGTTGTTGCTTGCGGGCGCGATTCCGGCGTCCGTGCGGACGGTCAACCTGGCCGGCGAGCCGCTCTCGCCCGCCCTGGTGCGGGACTTGTACGCGCATCCGGCCGTGAAGGTAGTCAACAACCTCTACGGTCCGAGTGAGGACACGACGTACTCGACGCACGCCGTCACGGACGTCTCCGACGAGCGGACGCCGATCGGTGTGCCGGTGGATGGGACGTCGGTGTATGTGCTGGATGAGGGGTTGCGTCCTGTTCCTCTTGGTGCGGTGGGGGAGTTGTATCTCTCCGGGGCGGGTGTGACGCGTGGTTATCACGAGCGTCCGGGGCTGACCGCGGAGCGGTACTTGCCGGACCCGTTCGCCGCCGAGGCTTCAGGTCAACGCATGTACCGGACGGGTGACCTGGTGCGCTGGCGCAGCGATGGCAAGTTGGATTACCTGGGGCGAGCCGACAGTCAGGTCAAGATCCGCGGCCATCGCATCGAGCTGGGTGAGATCGAGAACGCGTTGCGGGGCGCGGAGCAGGTGGCGGATGCCGTGGTGGTGGCCCGCCCGGATGCGTCGGACGGGCTGCGTCTGGTGGCATACGTCATCCCGGCCGATCCAGCCGATGCGACCGATCCGGCCGACCCGCCCGCCGGTATCGACCGCGGCGCGCTGACCGCGCACGCCCGTGCCTGGCTCCCCGGCCACATGGTCCCCACCGCCTTCGTCCAGCTGGCCGCATTCCCGCTCCTCCCCAACGGCAAGATCGACCGGGGTGCGCTCCCAGAGCCCGATGCCTGCGCGGGCCAGACTGATCGCCGTGCCCCCGCAACCGCCGCCGAGCAGCTGGTGGCCGATGCCTGGCGCGAGGTCCTGGACGTCACCGACATAGGCGCCGACGACAACTTCTTCGCCGTCGGCGGGCACTCGCTCCTGGCCGTCCGCCTGGCGCACCGCCTGGCCGCGGCGACCGGTGCGGCCGTCCCAGTCCGCCTGGTCTTCGACCATCCCACTGTCGCCGCACTCGCCAGGCACCTCCCGACGGGCCAGCTCCCCGCGAACGACCGCCAGGCGGCCGACGCCATCCCCGTCCTCGACCGTACCCCGGCCCCGGACGGCACCGTGGTGCTCCCCGCCTCCACCGGCCAGGAGCGCCTGTGGGTCCTGTGCCGCTTGGACGAGCAGGCCAACCTGGCCTACCACCTCCGCGGCGCCGCCCAACTCGACGGCCCCCTGGACCCGGCCGCCCTGCGCACCGCCTTGCGGTGGACCGCGCAACGTCACGAGGCCCTACGCACCTCGCTGCGCGAGGTGGACGGCGACGTGTGCCAGATCGTGTCGCCCGACCCGGACGTGCCGCTGACGGAGGTGGCGACCCCTGACTGGGAAGCGCTGGTCGCCGAGGAGGCGTACCGCGCGTTCGACCTCAGCGCCGGACCGCTGTGGCACGTCACCCTGGTCCGCACCGCACCGGACCACCACGTGCTGATCATGAGCCTGCATCATGCCGTCGCCGACGGCTGGTCCCTCGACCTCGTGCTTCGGGAGATCGCGGAGTACTACGGCGCGCTGACCCGGTCCCCCGCCGTTCCCGCCGCCCGCCCGGCGATCCCGGCTGCCGGTCCCGTCCCGGCGGCCGTCCAGTACGCGGACTTCGCGCACTGGCAACGCACCACCGCGTGCACGGACCTGGACTTCTGGCGCGCCCATCTCGCCGGGGCCGGCTCCCCGGCCCTCCCCACCGACCGCCCCCGCCCCCCGCGGCAGACCTACCGCGGCGACACCGTGCCGCTCGACCTGCCGGCCGACGCGCTCCACATCGCGGCCCGGGCCGCCGGCACCACCGCCTTCACCGTCCTGGCCACCGCGCTGACCCTCGTGCTCGCCAAGCTCACCGGCCACCACGACATCACCCTCGGCAGCCCGGCCGCCGGCCGTGACCACCCCGCCACCACCGACGTCGTGGGGTTCGTGGTCGACACCCTGCCGCTGCGGCTGCGTACGGCACCCACCATGACGCTGGCCGAGGCGCTGCGCCAGGCACACGACGTGGTGGACGACATCCGCAGGCACCAACGCGTTCCCTTCGAGGCACTGGTGCGCGAACTGCGCCCGGAACGCGACCGGAGCCGCAGCCCACTGTTCCAGGTCCTCCTCGCCCTCAACGGCACTCCTCCTCCCTACCGGCTGCCGGGCCTGTGCGTACGTCCGGTCGCCGTGCCGCCGCGCACCGCCCAGTACGACCTGGTCGTCCAGGCCGAGGAACGCGACGGTTCCGTGACCGGCCATCTCGCCTTCAACACAGACCTCTTCGACCCCACTACCGCACGGCTGATCGCCCACCGGCTGGCCAGCGTGATCGATGCTCTGGCCGCCGAACCCGACACCCGTGTCGCCGAGTTGGACGTGGCCGGCGCCCAGGAGCGCGAGCGGCGTACAGAGCTGTCCACGTCGTCGTCGGCACTGCCTGGTCCGGCGGTTCGGTTGTCGGAGTGGGTGGAGCGGCAGGTGGGTCGTTCGCCGGGTGCGGTGGCGGTGCGTGCGGTGGATGGTGTGTTGTCGTATGGGGAGTTGGAGGCGCGTGCCAATGGTGTTGCCTGGCGTCTGCGGGGTGCTGGGGTGGGGCCTGGTGATGTGGTGGGGGTGTGCCTGCCGCGTTCGTTGGATCTGGTCGTTGCGTTGCTGGGGGTGTTGAAGGCGGGGGCGGGTTACGTTCCGTTGGATCCGGGTTATCCGGCGGGGCGGATCGCCTTCATGGTGGAGGATTCGGGTGCTTCGGTGGTCCTTCGGGAGGTGGCGTCCAGTGCCGCTGACCGGGTGGATCGTCCGCCCGCCGTGGGCTGCGCGGACGATGTGGCGTATGTGATCTATACGTCGGGTTCGACGGGGCGGCCGAAGGGTGTGGTGATCGAGCATCGTCAGGTGTCGGCGATGTTGTCGTGGGCGGGCAGGGTTTTCTGTGGGGCATTGTCCCGCACGCTGGCGTCGACCTCGGTGTCGTTCGACCTGTCCGTGTTCGAGATTTTCGCGCCGTTGTCGGTGGGTGGGACGGTGGTCCTGGCGCCGGACAGTGCGTTGGATTTGTTGGAGAATCCTGACCGCTACGGTGATGTGACGCTGCTGAACACGGTGCCTTCGGTGGCGCGGGAGTTGTTGCTTGCGGACGCGATTCCGGCGTCCGTGCGGACGGTCAACCTGGCCGGCGAGCCGCTCTCGCCCGCCCTGGTGCGGGACTTGTACGCGCATCCGGCGGTGGAGGTGGTGAACAACCTTTACGGTCCGAGTGAGGACACGACGTACTCGACGCACGCCGTCACGGACGTCTCCGACGAGCGGACGCCGATCGGTGTGCCGGTGGATGGGACGTCGGTGTATGTGCTGGATGAGGGGTTGCGTCCTGTTCCTCTTGGTGCGGTGGGGGAGTTGTACCTCTCGGGCGCGGGGGTGACGCGTGGCTATCACGACCGCCCGGGGCTGACCGCGGAGCGGTACTTGCCGGACCCCCTCGCCACCGAGGCTTCAGGTCAACGCATGTACCGGACGGGCGACCTGGTGCGCTGGCGCAGCGATGGCAAGTTGGATTACCTGGGGCGAGCCGACAGTCAGGTCAAGATCCGCGGCCATCGCATCGAGCTGGGTGAGATCGAGAACGCGTTGCGGGGCGCGGAGCAGGTGGCGGATGCCGTGGTGGTGGCCCGCCCGGATGCGTCGGACGGGCTGCGCCTGGTGGCATACGTCATCCCAGCCGGCCCGGCCGATCCGGCGGATCCGGCGGATCCAGCCGATGCGACCGCCCCGGCCGACCCGCCCGCCGGCATCGACCGCCGCGCGCTGGCCGCGCACGCCCGTGCCTGGCTCCCCGGCCACATGGTCCCCACCGTATTCCTCGAACTCCCCGTATTTCCCCTCCTCCCCAATGGGAAGATCGACCGCGCCTCCCTCCCCGAACCGCATCGTCGCGGTGACGACGCCCCACCGAGCCGGCCGCCGGCCACCCCCACCGAGAAATTGGTGGCCGATATCTGGTGCGAGGTGCTGGGGTTGCCCGAAATCGGCGCCGAGGATGATTTCTTCGGGCTCGGCGGACATTCCCTGCTCGCCAGCCGCGTGATGAGCCGGCTCTCGGCCCGTACCGGGACGGATGTTCCGCTCCGCCTCATCTTCGACCACCCCACCGTCGCCGCGCTCGCCAGACGGCTGCCCGATCAGGCCGCCTGGTCGGCTGCGGCCGCCATACCCCGCATCCGCCGGGTCAGGGGCCGTGCGGACCAGGCCGGATAGCCCGGGCGGGCGGCGCGTGCCGTCCCGTTTCCCCCGACAGAACCCTCCACAGCGTCAGGAGAATGCGATGAAGCAGCAGGAGACAGAGATACGCGACGTCGCGGGGGCCGCTGCCCCCGGACATGCCCCGGCCCCCGCGCAAAAGGTCGCGCCGGCCGGTACGGACGGGTGGTCGGGGACGCGCTCGCCGCAGGCCACCATGCTGGGCTTCGCCGGCTTCCTGATCGGGTCCCTCTCGCTGGCCTTCTATTTGAAGGACATCAGCATTCCGGCGAATTCCCTGGTTTCCTCGCTGCCCATCATGGTATTCAGTAGCAGTGTCCTGTTGCTGATGGCCGCGGGCTGGTCGATGCGACTGGGAGACGGTGTATTCGCCGCGGTGTACGGCCTGTTCGGGACGTTCTGGCTCAGCTTCTCGGTGCTCAGCATCGCGCTGAACAACAACTGGATGGGCGAGTTCGAGAACGTCGAGCAGCGCCAGGCAACGGCCAACTTCGTCCTGGTGTGGGCGATCGTGATCGTCCTGCTGACGCTCACCACTCTCCGGCTGCCCCGGGCGTTCACCATCCTGTTCGTGGTGGTCGACGTGACCCTGCTCGTCCTGTTCGGCTCCATCAACCAGGCGATCGACCAGACCATCAACCACCCCACCAAGCCGGGCGACCCCTGGCTGATCTACGTGGGCATCACCAGCATGTTCCTGTTCATCGCGATCGGCATGTACATCTTCGCCAGCGCCATGCACGGCGCGACCGGCGCCAAGCGCCTCCCCTTGGGCGCCCCGCTCCTCAAGTCCAAGTGAGGCGAGGGGATGTGGAGGCGGCGGAGTGCTCCGGGGTGCTCCTGCGGTCCGGACCACAGGCGCCGGCCCCCAGGCACCCGCTCCGGCCCGGACGCCCCGTCCCGGTCCTTGGCGCTCAGCGCCCCCACGACGCAAACGCGCAGGAGGCCCGATGACCGACTACCTGCACCACGTCGCCACCACCCCGTTCCCCATGGCCCGCCCGGAAGACCTGCCCACCACGGCGGCCGAGATCCGGGCTGCCGCCCGGCGGACCGGTCTGGCCGCACACACCGCCGGGCTGTTCGAGCCCGCGGCGCGGACCGGCCTGCCTCGCCTGGTCGCCGCCACCCAGACGGCCCGGGACTGCCTGGGCCCCGTCCCCAGTACCCCGGTCCGCGACGATCCGCAGGAGTCCCGGCCCAACCGGGACAACGACCTGGCGTTCGGCATCGAGCGCCGCCACGGTGACCCGCTCGCCCTTCTCGCCGCCGCGCTCCTGCACGCCGCCCACGGCGCCCTGGAACTCGCCGACGAGCAGGGGACCGGTCTGGACGGCACCGAGTGGCGCGACCTGATGGGCGGTTTCGACGTCCTGCTGCGCTGGGCAGCCGAGCCGTGCGTGGTGTCCGAGCCGCCGGCTGTCCCCGAGCCCACCGGCACCGGCGCTCGCAAGCCGCTCGACGGCCTGCGGCGTTGGGTCCGCGGCCACCACGTGTTCATGGCGTTCGCCCAGGGCTGCACGCTCGCCCTGACGAGCCTGACGGCGGCGGCCGGCGACGGCGACGAGGAGACGGCGGCCGCCGCGGCGGCCACCGCGACCAGGGTGATGTGGGCCTCGCGCGCCGCGTTGCGGTTCGCCGGGGACGCCACCGAGGACCAGTACCAGGAGGAGATCAGGCCGACGCTGATGCCGCCTGTCGCCCCGCCGCAGATGAGCGGTCTGCGCTGGCGCGACCACGAGGCCCTGGTCCGCGCGTTGGGCTCGTCGCGGGCCGCCTGGTCCTGGCTGGCCGCCCGTCGGCCCGCCGCGCTGGCGGACTTCCGGGCGGCCCTGGACGCCACCTACGACGCGCACAAGGGCGTCTGCCGGCACTTCGTCGGCGACCAGTCACCCAGTCTGCTCGCCACCACCCGTTCGCACCGGCCCGCCGTCGGCGTCATCGAGCAGTTCCACCGCATCCGGGCCGGCGCACTGCCCGGCCCTCCGGAATCCCCGGCGCCGCGGGCCTGAAACCCGGCCCCGGGCCCCACCCACGCCCGGTCCGAACCACCGACCGGTTGACGCGTACCGACCCGCATCAGAAAGGCAGCCACTCATGACCGCAACCTCCCCGACCGGCAACGGCGACGTTCCCGCGCTGGACATGGACGGACTGTCCCGCATCCTCTTCGGGCACGCCGCCTTCCAGTACCTCAACGCCGCCTGCGAACTGGGCCTGCCCGACCTGATCGCCGAGAAGGACGCCCTGACCAGGGAGGAGATCCGCGACGTGCTCGGCTTGCAGGACCGCGCGGCCGACATCCTCCTGCTCGGCTGCACCTCGTTGGGCATCGTCGTCAAGGAGGGCGGGCGGTACGGCCTGGCGCAGGTCGTACGGGACCTCATGGAGGAAGGCGACTGGCAGCGCTTCAAGGACACCGTCGCCTTCGAGCAGTACATCGTCTACGAGGGCCAGTTGGACTTCACCGACTCGCTGCGGGAGAACCGCAACGTCGGCCTGCGCCGGGTGCGTGGCGCTGGCCGCGACCTCTACCACCGGCTCTCCGAGAACCCCCACCTGGAGCAGGTCTTCTACCGCTACATGCGGTCCTGGTCCGAGCTGGCCAACAAGCACCTGGTCAAGGAACTGGACCTCACCGGCCGCAGCCACCTGCTGGACTGCGGCGGCGGCGACGCGGTCAACGCCATCGCCCTGGCCAAGGCCAACCCCGGCCTCCAGGTCACGGTCTTCGAGATACCGGCGTCCGGCGCCATCGCCGAGAAGAAGGTCGCCCAGGCCGGCGTCGGCGACCAGGTGTCCGTGGTGACCGGCGACATGTTCCAGGACCCGCTGCCGACCGGCTGCGACGTGGTGATGTTCGCCCATCAGCTCGTCATCTGGACGCTGGAGGAGAACACCGCGCTGATGCGCCGCGCCTACGAGGCCCTGCCGGCGGGCGGCCAGCTGGTGATCTTCAACTCGATGTCCAACGACGAGGGTGACGGGCCGGTCGTCGCCGCGCTCGACAGCGTCTACTTCGCCGCGCTGCCCGCCGAGGGCGGCATGATCTACTCCTGGGCGCAGCACGAGGAGTGCATCCACGCCGCCGGATTCCGCACCGTCAAGCGCATCCCGTTCCCGGGCTGGACACCGCACGGCGTCATCGTCGCGACCAAGTAGCCGGGCCCCCGGCGACCGGCGCTCCGTGGCGGTCCGCCGCGGCGCGGCCCTCGTGCCGCCCGCGGCTCCGGCGGCCCATCGCCCACCCTTCCCACCCCCCTCGGACACCAGGAGGTGCCGGCATGCTCGACGAGACCCTGCGCGAGAACGCCGCCCGGATGCGCATGCTCCTCTACGGCCAGCTCGTGTCGAAGACGCTCTGCACCGCGGTGCGGCTCGGGGTGCCCGAGGCGCTGGCCGGAGACCGCCGCACCGCCGGGGAACTCGCCGCCGAGTTGGCGGCCCACCCCCAGGCACTGCGCCGGCTACTGCGCGCCCTCGTCCCCTTCGACGTGTTCACCGAAGACAGCGACGGCACGTTCGGGCTGACGCCCCTGGGCCGCACACTGCTGGCCGGCACACCCGGCACGGCCCGGCCCACCGCCCTGCTCCTGGCCGGGGAGGTCGGCCGGACGTGGTCCGGGCTGGAGGACACCCTCCGCACCGGTCGTTCGGCCTTCCGCCGCCTCCACGGCACCGACCTCTTCGACTACCTCGAGCAGCAGCCCGAACGGCGGGAGGTCTTCGATACCTCTCAAGAGGCCGGGCTACGCATGGAATTGGACGAGATTTTCCAGTCCATTACCTTCCACGGCTACCCGCGGATCGTTGATGTCGGCGGCGGCAACGGCCATTTGATGTGCGAACTGCTGCACCGCACGCCGGGTAGCACCGGCGTGGTGCTGGACCTCCATGGCACCGTTCCGCTCGCCGAGAAGCGCATCATCGAGGAGGGCCTGACCGACCGGTGCACGGCCGTGGCGGGCGACTTCTTCACCCGCGTCACGCCAGGCGCGGACCTCTACATCCTCAGTCACGTCCTGCACGACTGGGGCGACGAACAGGCGGTCGCCATCCTGCGCACCTGCGCGACCGCCCTGCCCGAACACGGTCGCGTCATGGTGATTGACCTGGTCACCGATGCCTCCCGGCCCCCCGGCGACCCCCGCGGCCCGCACCGCCTGCCGGCCCTGATGGACCTCTACATGCTTTCCCTCTTCGGCGCGGCGGGCGGTCAGGAGCGCACCGGCGCGGAGTTCGCCGCCCTGCTGGGGCGGGCCGGCCTGGAACCGGAGGAGACCACCGTCCTCCCCAGCGGCATGGCCGTCATCACCGCGCGAAAGAGCACCCGATGACCCCCGGAACCGGCCCCCGCCCCAGGCACCCGGAGCCGCCCCCGGGCGGCCAGTCCGAAAACCACCGCTCAGGGATCACGGCCGGCTCGGTGGACATGCCATCTTTCCCCGACTGACTAGGCTCACCGCCATGATTGACGACACAACAGATGCTCCCGCACGGCGCGCCGGGAAGCGCGAATGGACCGCTCTAGCCGTCCTCGCGCTGCCCGCGATGCTCATCACTCTCGACAACACGGTCCTGCACCTGGCGGTCCCGCACCTGAGTGCCAGTCTCGATCCCAGCGGCCTCCAGTTGCTGTGGATCGTCGATGTCTACAGCTTCCTGATCGCCGGCCTGCTGATCGTCGCAGGCACGCTCGGCGACCGGGTCGGGCGCCGCCGGCTGCTGCTGTTCGGCGCCGCCGGGTTCGGTGCGGCGTCCCTGCTCACCGCGTTCGCCACCAGCGCGGAGATGCTCATCGTCAGCCGCGCGTTACTGGGCATCGCCGGGGCGACCCTGATGCCCTCCTCCATGTCGCTGGTCAGCAACATGTTCCACGACGCGCGGCAGCGGTCGGTGGCCTTCAGCATCTGGATCGCCTGCTTCATGGTTGGCGGGGCCATCGGCCCCCTCGTCGGCGGCGTGATGCTGGAACACTTCTGGTGGGGTTCGGTCTTCCTGCTCAGCGTCCCGGCGATGGTCCTCCTGCTCGTGCTGGGCCCGGTCCTGCTCCCGGAGTACCGGGACCCCAAGCCCGGCCGCATCGACCTGGTCAGCGTGGGCCTGCTGGTCGCCGCCCTGCTGTCGGCGGTTTACGGCCTCAAGAAGCTCGCCAACGACGGCGCCGCCGTACTGCCCCTGGTGATACTCGTGGCCGGCCTGGCCCTCAGCGCGGTGTTCGCCATCCGCCAGCGGCGGCTGACCCATCCACTGATCGACCTGCGGCTCTTCCGCGTGCGCACCTTCTCCACCTCGCTCGCCACCATGGGCCTGGCCCTCTTCGTGATGTCGGGCTCGCAGTTCTTCATGGCCCAGTACCTCCAGATGGTGGTCGGCCTCTCCCCGCTGCACGCCGGTCTGTGCTCGCTGCCCGGCAGCATCGGCGGGGTGACGGGCTCCCTGCTCGCACCGGTGGCGCTGCGGAAGATGCGCGCCCCCTACGTGATGGCCGTCGGACTGGTCATCGCCGTCATCGGCTTCGGTGTCCTCACCCAGGTGGACAACGGCAACGGGCTGGTGGTGGTGATGGTCGCCCTGGGCCTGCTGAACTTCGGCGTGGCGCCCACCATCGCCCTCGGCACCGACATGATGATCGCCTCCGCCCCGCCGGAGAAGGCCGGGGCGGTCTCCGCGATCTCCGAGACCTGCCATGAACTCGGCCTGGGCATGGGCATCGCCGTGCTGGGCAGCATCGGCACCGCGGTCTACCGCGGAGAGGTGTCCGACAACGTCCCCAAGGGACTCTCGAACGGCGCGGTCAAGGCAATCCGCGACACCATCGGCTCTGCCGTCGACGAGGCGACCCGCCTGCCGGAACGGCTCGGCAGCGCTGCCTTGGACGCCGCCCGCGAAGCATTCACCCACGGCCTGCTGTACGTCAGCGTCATCTGCACGGCCCTGACGGTCCTGATCGTGCTCATGGTGACCTTGCTGCTCCGCCGCGACCCGGAGAAGCCCGGTGCGGCCGTGTCCGGCACCGACCAGTCACGTGAACTGCCGGACCCGCAGAGCGCCTGAACCCCGCGGTGCCGCCAGCCGGCCCGTCACCGCCCTGCCGCGCATCACCCCGGACCGGGGACGACCGATGCGCGGCAGCGTCCGTGGAGGCTCAGCAGATGCCCTGCGCGAAGCGGAAGAAGTGGTGCGGATCGTAGCGCCGTTTGACTGCCTGGAGCCGCGGATAGTTCTCCGCGTAGTACGCCTGCTTCCAGTTCGCCAGCGCGGGATCGATGAAGTTCTGGTACGACTCGCCGTTGGAGTACGAGGCGATGGTGGCGAGACCCTGGGCCACCCACGCGGCGGCGGCCTGCCGGTCCTCGTCGGATGCCTGGTCTCCGGCCAGGCCGATGGAGTACCCGACGAAGAACTGGGTGTCGCGGTGGACGTACGCGGTGTCCGTACGGGCCGGCACATTGGCCTGTCCGCCCAGCGCCATGATGTTGAGGTAGCGGACCTGTCCGGCGCGCCGGTCGGCCAGGTGTGCGGTGGCCGCGGCCGACGCGGCGCTGTGCGACAGGGGCCGGGAGAACAGATGGTTGCGGTCCAGGACGAAGGTCTCCCGGGGGATGCGTGCCTCGGGTGACTGACCGATCCGGTGGCACTCCTGGTCCGTGTAGCCGCCGCAACCGAAGTTCTGCATCATCGCCTGGACGTAAGGGAGTTCACCGCTCACCGACTTGGATTTCGGCGGACGCCCGGCCGCCGCCACCAACGCGCCCAGTGCCTTGTCGAGCCGCTCCGCACGACCCAGGAAGCTGCCCGTGACGATGACCTGGGGCACCGCCCCCGGCTGCGCGTCATCGACCATCACCCCGAGCGAACAGGCTAGATCCCCGTCCTCGTGCAGCACCCAGTCCTGCCAGGCCACCACCAGCGGCAGGAAATCGTCCCACCGCCACTCCAGGGAGAAATTGATCATCGTGGGCACGCTCGTCCGCACCACCTCGAACGCGGTGACCACCCCGAAGTTGCCGCCCCCGCCGCCGCGCAGGGCCCAGAACAGCTCCGGCTCGGACTCCGCCGACGCGCGCACCGTCCGCCCGTCGGCGAGCACCACCTCGGCTGACACCAGCCGGTCCGACCCCATCCCGAATTTGCGTGTCTGCAGACCGACGCCGCCCCCGAGCAGATATCCGCCGGGGCAGACGGTGGGGCACAGGCCCGTCACGATCTGCGCGCCGTACGGGGCAAGGGCCGTCATGGCGTCGATCGCCTGCGCGCCCGGCCCCAGGCTCACCCGGTCCCCGCTGAGCCGCACGGACTTGATCCGCGAGACATCGATGACCAGCCCGTCGTGGGACGACGAGTATCCGCCATAGCTGTGCCCGCCGCTGCGCACCGCCGTCGGGAGTGCCTCGTCCTGTGCGAACTTCAGGCAGAGCGCGACGTCCTTGGCGGAGGTGCAGTAGGCCACGGCGCGCGGACGTATGGTGTCGAACTGTGCGACCTCCAGTTGCTTGGCCTGTTCGAACCCGGCGTCGCCGGGCAGCACCAACTGGCCGGCGAGGGCACGGCGCAGCCGGTCCCAGGCAGTGGTTTCGCCGCCGGTGCGGCCCACCGCGTAGGCCGCACCCGATCCGAGCAGCCCGGCGGCCGCGGCGCCGGTTCCCAGTCGCAGTAACGATCGTCGTTTCACCATAGGTGACCTCCTGAACGACCCCATCCCGTGGGGATCAGTATGGGTGCCGGGCAGGCAGCGGACACCTCAATCTGTCAACAATCCAACAGAGTCAGGCGAGTTGGGCGCATCGTCCCAGGCGTCACCGGCCTGCCCGGCGCTTCGGCACTACCAGGCGCGCATGTTCGGAATGAGACTTGACCGGCTGCCCGTGGCTGCTTGAATACTCCGTGGTGAACCGGGACGGTTCAGGAGAAACGGGGGGCGAACGGTTCGGCCCGGAGCGCTCTGCGCCGGGCTGCCCGGCGAGTTGTTCCCGACAGCCTCCGCGGACTGACCCTGTACCGGACCGTTCTACGGGGGCGAGGATGGGGGAGCTGCGGTGCGACGCGATCAGCCGGACGTGCGATTGATCCGGTGGCCTGCCGAGTCCTTCAAGCGCCGGCGCTGCGCGGCGGAGGGCGGTCTGCGCCTGCTCATCGTCGACGGCGGCGCCCCGCCCCCGCTCTGCGCGGACGTGCGGGAGGACTGGGTTCGTGTCCCGGTCAGCAGGGAAGACCTCGACGCGCGGGTGGCCGCGCTGCGCGCCAGGTCGTACGCGTACACCGTGCCGCGCATCGACCCGAGCGGCGCTCTGAGATTCGGCGAACGGGTGGTTGCCGTCTCGCCGGTGGAGACCGCGCTCCTCGGCCTCCTCACCACCGCCTTCCGTTCCCTGGTCCCGCGGGAGGAGCTCCTCGACTGCTTGGCGGAGCATCGAGCGCGCAACACCCGCAACGCGCTCGATCTGCACATCACCAGGCTGCGACGCCGCATCCGCCCGGTCGGCCTGGCGATGCAGACCGTCCGGGGCCATGGCTACATCCTCGCCCCCGCCCAGGCCCCGGGCCCGTGACCCGCTACGCATCCGCGCGGTAGCGAGCCTCACCCGGCCAAGGCAACGTGACGAGCCACTAATCGTTGTACTCGCCCTTCACCGGCGCGGTGTTGTTCTCCTGGTTCGTTTCGACCTTGGGGGCGGAGGTCGCGGTGACCGTGCCCTGGGCGCCGTCGACCCGCTCGTCGATCCGGACGAGCATGCTCGGCGCGTCGCCGGTCATGGCCGGGGCGCACTCGGCCACCCCGTCGACCGACCCGCAGAAGCTCATCTCACTCGCCTACCCACCGTGGATCTGGTCGGTGGCGAAGGCCAGTGTTCCGTTGGCGGAGTCGGCCTCCTCGCAGGCGGACGGGGCGAAGTCGTCGCCGCTGCCGTCCACGGGGCGGAGTTTCAGCGGCGCGCCCATCCCCGACGGGGCCGATTCGGGCAACTGCGCCTGCGGGTGGAGCGCGTCGCGTCGGTCGTGGGCCCGGTACACGTGGTGGGTGAGGACGCCCTGCATCGCGTCCCCGCCGGCCACGGCCGTGAGCGGCTTGTCGGTCTCGTACGCCGTGCCGGCGGGCAGCGGTCCGGGGAAGGTGCACTCCGCCTTGGTCGCTGCAACCGGCGCGTCGGAGCGGCGGTTGCGGTACTGCGGGCGCAGCGTGGCTGCCTGGGCCTTCACCGTGACGACGAGGTCGTCGCCGATGGCGGTGTCGCCCTGGTTGCCGAAGGCGTGAGTCAGCGGCAGCTCGGATCCCTGTCGCACGCCGGCCCGGTCCTCATCCTGACGTAGCGTCAATCATGGGGTGTCGACGACGAGTCGGGTGGTGTGCCGGATGGTGGAGGGCGTTGGCGCTGGTCACCGCCATGTGCAGGGCACCGGCCGGCCCCTTCGGCGCATCCGGCAGCACGTCCGGCGTGAACGGCTCGAACGTCGCCTCGTACTCCTCCAGCGTCGGAATCCGGATCTTGTTACACCTGGCCCGGCGCGATGCCCACGGGCGCAAGTTGATGGCTTCGTGCCATTTCTTCAAGCGAGCGCGAAACGGCCGACGACTTCTCAGTCATGCTCCGCGTCGTCTGTCGTGTGGGGAAGCAGGGGGAAGAGCCGGGTGATCAGGGCCACCGGTCGAGCTCTGTCGGGCCGGGCGAGGGGGCGTTGTTCGCGGTCCTGATAGGGCGCAAGCGCCCGGCGGATCACGTCCGCGACCCGGCTCATCTCTTCGGGCGTCAGGTAGGCGACGGCACTGAAGGCTTCGTCGTGGCGCCATTCGGACGGCGCCCCATCTCGCTGGGTCAGCCATCGTTGCCAGCTCTCGTCCTCCAGCCCCCGGGCCAAGTCACCGAACTGAGTCGCCGTGGGCCCGCCGGCAGCAGGGGTGTCCTGCTTCAGACGCCAGGGGCGTGCGCGGCCCCCGCTGTGGGGGGCTTCTTCGATGTATCCGTGACGTGCGAGCTGCCGCAGGTGAAATGAGCAGAGACCAGAGCTGTAGCCCAGCCGGGAGGCGGCTTCGGTCGCCGTGACGGCGCCGACTTCGGCGAGCAGGCTCAGCAGGGCTGTGCGGACCTCGTGCTTGCGCAGTTCTTCGCCGCTGCTGGCTGTCTGGCCGTTCGGGGTGTTGAGGTCATCTTCAGTCACTTTGCAAAGTCTGCTACTTTGCAAAGAACTTGGCAAGCGATAGTCCTTGCTGAAGGCATCGGCTGCGGTGACCTCCGCGGCAGCTGTGGCGTGCGCAAAAGGGGAGACAACTATGTCGGCTCGTCACGAGCGGTCGCGACCCGTCGACAGGCGAGTCCGCGTGCAAGGCCGCCCCGTCGACAGCTATCCGGTTCTGCCACCGGAGGTGGAACGGGGTTCGGTTCGCAGGGTCACGGTGGTGGGTGAAGAGATCCTGAGCCGTCCGTGCCAGGAGGTGACCGAGTTCGGCACCCCCGAGTTGTCGAGCCTGATCGACGACATGTTCCTGACGATGCATGTCGCCGACGGTGCCGGCCTGGCTGCCAACCAGGTGGACGTCGACCTACGGCTGTTCGTGTACGACTGCCCGGACGACGATGGGATCCGGCATGTTGGCCACATCATCAACCCGGTTCTGGACCTGCCCGATCCGGGTGGCCGCCGACTCGTTGACGACTTCGAGGGCTGCCTGTCCGTGCCCGGTGCGGGCATGGCGGTTCCCCGCACCGATCGTGCCATCGCTCGCGGGCTCGACAAGGACGGCAACCCCCTCGTCATCGAAGGAACGGGCTACTTCGCTCGGTGTCTGCAACACGAGACCGACCACCTCTTCGGTCACACCTATCTCGACCGGCTCTCCAAGCGAGATCGCAAAGACGCGCTTCGGCAGATGGCAGAGCGCCGTGAGGGCGTCTTTGCCCAACGCGCGATCAAGGCCGCCCGCCTGGGCCAATGAGACGCTTGGTGGCAGCGGCCGCCTATTTACCACGCATCCTGCGGCCTCGTTCCGCACGTTCGATCAGGGGTCGGCCCAGGTCCCCTTCGAACTGGTTGATCTGGGTTGTCAGAGCCCAATCCCCCCTACGAGCAGGCGGCTTGTCCTGCCAGTCTCAGATTCATGTCGGATATGCCATCGATTGCCATCGCCGGTGAGATGTGGCCACGAAATCTGAGAGCCTGCACCTGCACACCGCTCCGAGGATGATCCGGGCTTCGGCGGTGGCGACGGTGAGTTCATCGCCGGTGAGCCGGGACCAGGGCGTGGTCCGTGCGCCGGCGGTGGCCAGGAACTCACGGCGAGGCTCGTGTTAGTGGAGGGCCAGGGCCAGGGGTCAGGAGGCCGGGCATGGTCGCCCGCGTGCTGTGCCCCTTGTGGGCGCGGCGCCGCGGGCGTTGTGCTCCCGGCGCCGGGGCATGTCTCCAGAGGCGCTCGCCTGGCCCGGCATCCGCCCGGCGGCGTCTGCACGGTGCGGGCCGCCCACCGGCCGGGTGTTAGCCAGGAGTTAGCAGGACGACAGCGCAGGGCTGGGATACTGGCTGACGTCCGGGGGCGAGAAGGTCGGCAACGGACACTGAACTGCGCCGGGCACCACGTCCGCAGCTACCGAGGAGCACACCATGCACCGCATCTCCGTCCTCAGGGCCGTTACCGCCACCGCCGTCGGACTGGCCGCCACCGTCGCGCTCACAGCGTGCCAGGCGAGCGGCTCCTCGGACTCGAACGGCAAGGGAGGTTCCTCCTCGGCCGCGGCGCCGTCCGCGGACTCGTCCAACGGATCGTCGGCCAACTCCTCCAGCGGGTCCGGGCCGTCGGCCGGGAAGGGCTCGCCCGCCTCCTCGACGTCCTCGAAGGCGTCGACGTGCCGCACCTCGAATCTGCGCATCACGGCGAAGAACCAGGGTGAGGCCCGCGAGGGTCTCGGCTCGATCCTCATCACGTTCACGAACACCGGCAGCAGCTGTCGGATGGCCGGGTTCCCGGGCGTCGACCTGAAGACCAACTACGGCACACAGTCGGTGGACCGCAACAAGCAGGAAGTGGGGATCCCGTTCACCCTCAAGGCGGGGAAGCGGGCCACCGCCAACGTCGTGTATCCGATCAACAACACCGGCGGCTCGGGCGTCCGCGGCACCGCCCTCGTGGTAACCCCTCCGAATGAGACGCACCACGTCACCGTCCCGGTCGGAATCAGCCTGCCGGTGAGCGACTCCGACAAGGGGAAGCTGGAAGTCACCCCGGTCTTCGAAGAGCACTGACAGACCGCGCGGTAAGACCGCCTGCGGCGCCGCCCCGGGGACGGGTGCGATCGCCATTTGGCGAGGCGGCGGTGGCAGGTGAGGGTTGCGGTGATGCCGACGAAGGCGAGTAAGTGCCCGGGCCTGCGTTCGTAGCGACGGGGGAGACGTCGGCAGGCGGCGCGGGCGGTGGCCGAGGAATGCGGTGACCCGGCGCCCGCGCCCCACCGGCGGATGCGCCGTCAGACGCCGACGAAGAGTTGAGGGAGCGCCGCCACCGCCTCAAGGTCGGTGACGAAGGTTCAACGGCGCGCGGCGGCGGGTGCGGGCAGGCTCCGCGATGTGCCCAAAGGGGCACAGGGGAGGCGCTGCTGACGGCTGACTCCCTGCGGGAAGGGCTGTCGGGACCAACGGTGGGAAACCTCCCACGGATCCCGACAAGGCAAGCGCAGCGTTCCCGGATCCCGTCGTCGGGCCCGTGCCACCATTGAGACCCCGCCATCCTGATTCTTGCTGGTGAGAGGGGCTGGTGTGCTGTCGCGGTGAGGTCCCTGTGCAGATCCGGGCGGAGATCGCTAGCACGTGATCGTCCGCCATGGGCAGTCTCTGGCGTTCTCGGGCCGGGGCAGCGGTCCGTTTCGTAGCCTCCCGGCGGGAGGGATTCGCATGACGGATGTGCTGACATGGACAGTCCAGCAACGGCTTGAGCTGGAGGAACGGGCTGAGCTGCTCCGCAGGGAACTGGCCGGAGTTGAGTCGCAGTTGACCCGGCTGGATGCCGCGGAGGTGGTGTTCGGGCAGTGGGCCGAGGCGACCGACTGCGGGCGGCGGTCGTTGGGCGTCGTGCCGCCGGAACCGGTGAGGGTGGTGGCCGGTCCGGGTGCGGGTGGGATGCGGTTGGTGCCGGACCGGGCTGAGGGTCTGGGGGTGGAGGTCCTGACCTCGGAGTATCGGCGGATCATGGAGATCGTGGCCGACGCGGACGGGCCGGTGATGATCAAGGGCGTTGCGAGGGTGCTGGGTCGTGAGCTCACGCCGGGGAAGGTCGAGCCGGTCCGAGGGCAGTTGCGCAAACTTGCCGACCGGGGCTGGCTGACCCGCACCGGAGCGGGCCGATACCTGCCTCGCTGACCGGCCGGCACGACGGCGGACCGGCTGATTCCTGCCGTAACACGAGGGTCCCCGGCGGGTGTTGGTGAATCTGTGACGAAAAACCAGCCCGCCGAGGGTTCTCAGCATGCTGTCTACCAGGTTCAGCCCTGGCCGACCTCGGCTTCGTCGGCCTGGACGATGACCCCGACGACCACCCCGTGATCATCACCGGCCGCAAGCCCACGAAGAGCCACAAACTCACCGCCGCCAAGAAGGAAGCGAACCGCCTGCTCAGCCGCGAACGCGCCGCAGTCGAACACGGCTTCGCCAACCTCAAGAACTGGCGCTTCCTCACCAAGGTCCGCATGAACACCCGTCACGCGACCACCCTCCTGAGGGCTCTCCTCCTCCTCGCGAACACCGGAGTCCAGAGGTGACCGACGACCTCCCCGCAACGATCACGCCCTCGACCAGGGCGAGTACGTCACTCCCGCCCCACATCAGCCCCCTGACCTGCGAAATCAGGATGAAAAGTCCTCGATGAGAAGCGTCCGCGTTACCCTGCCGGGTATGAGTGAACAAGACTTCGCGGTGGCGGCGTGGGAGCGTATCGAGGGGTGGCTTGTCGAGCGCGCTCCGGCGTCGGCGGCGCTGTTGCGTCCACCGGCCAGCGATGCGGACGTTGATGCCGTGCAAGAGGCGATCGGGGTCGTGTTTCCACCTGATTTACGGGCGTGGTACAAGCTGCACGACGGTATAGATGAACCGGGGACCGGCAAGAGTTGGTGGCCTGCCGGGTTTTTGCCGGGCGCTCAGGGCTGGTACCCGCTGGAGACGTTGCGGGATGCCTATACGGTGCAGATCCGGGACCAGGAGCGCGAGCCGGGACGTATTCCATTCTCCTGTGTGGTGGGCGATATGTGGCACGGACTCTATGTCGACGCCCGGCCGGGGGAGCCGTCTTACGGAAGTCTTGGCCGGTGGTTCGTGGACCGTGAGCCGGAGCTTCTAGCGGATCCGGTTGCGGGGTGGCCGCTTCACGCGTGGCTTTCCCGGATCGCGGATGCGCTTGAGCAGGGCCGCTGCCTCGTCGGTCCAGATGGGGATCCTGATGAGGACACCTGGCCGGCGCTGACCGAATGCGGCGGCCTGGTGTGGGTGGCCCCTGATGAGGAGCCTCACTCGCCGCCGGGACGAGTCCTTCTGGGCGGCGGTCCCCTGCCGTAGGGAATGCGAGACGGCCCGGCGAGATGATGCTCTCGCCGGGCCGTCTCGCGTTCCCTACGCCTTGGGGACCGTGCAGGTCACCGTCGCCTTGCTGGCGTCGCAGTGTCCGAATTCGGGGAAGGACACCCAGTAGGGGTCCTTGTCGAGGAGCCGGTACTTACCGGAGAAGCCGGAGCTGAACGCGCCGCCCATCGAGGTGGAGTTGATCCACCCGGACATGGCGGACCGGCCGCAGACCTCGTTCCAGGCGGGGCCTGTGAGGCGCTCGTCGTCATAGAGGCGCCATTCGCCCTGGGTGACGCGGGTGGCGTAGGTCTGTACGCAGGCGTCGCCCGAGGCGACCGGGTTCATGCCGCCGACGACGCCGCCGGGCATACCGCCGGAGTTGTAGCTGGAGGCGTAGGCGAACTCGTCGCACGACGGCTTGTCGCCGGCGCTTATCTCCGGGACGGTCGTGGTCCGCGGGTTTCCGTACTTGGACGCCCAGCTTGTTCCATCGCTGTTCTTCGGGCAGATGACGTCACGGTTCTTGTTCGGGTCGCGGCCGGGGGCGTTCTTGTCCGCCGAGGGGAGGAAGAAGATCGGCTTGTTCGCGGACCGGCTGCCGGGGTGGTTGGACAGCTTGGACTGGATCAGCCATGCGTGCGCGACCGCCTGCGGCGTCTTCTTGAAGTTCATCACCCAGGTGGGGACGTACTTGTGGAACGCGCAGCCCGGGGTGGTGGAGGAGATCGTGTCGCAGCGGATCTGCGCGTCGGCGGTCTCCCAGCGCGAAGCGGCCGGGTTCGCCACGGGCGAGTAGGCGGTGATCTTCGTGGACAGGTCGAGGGTGTCGGCCTTGTTCACAGCGTTCCAAGTGTGGTCGTTCTTCCCGATGGCCGTGTGAGAGAACGGGTCAGCTCCCAGCCACTCCAGGGCGCCGTCCCACGACTGCGGACCGTTCGAGCAGCGGTCTGGCATCATGCAGTCGAAGCGAACGTCCAGCGTCACCGATATGAACTTGGCATCGACCTGGATCGGGACAAGGACGAGTTGCTGAGTGAACGTCGCCGAGGTTCCCGACAACTTCACTTCCTGGCCGACGGCCCAGGATGCGTTCAGGATCTCACCGGTAGGCTTGCCGTCCTTGACGACGATTCCCTCGTACTCGTAGGTGAATCCGCTGATGCACGCCTCGTAGCGCTTGATGTCCAGGTTGCGTGTGTCGCACCAGTCGACCAGGTGCGGAAGCCCTGCCGTGACCCCGAACCCTTCCTTTGTGAGGGCGTCGCGAGTCTTCTTGCTGTTGTCCGGGACCAGACGCGAACACGGCTGGATGTTCGTTTCCTTGTTCACCTCGCCGCAGCTCCAGCCGTCCTTCTCGCTGTAGCCCTGCGGCCTGGTGACATTCTCGGGTGCGCTGTACCCGGTGGGCGGCACCTCCGGCGGGACCGGGTACACGTTGGGCTTGCCGATGGGCTGCGGTTCCTGGAAGTCGTCCTCGTTCAGCACTGGGGCGTTCTTGTCAGGCTCGGGGAGCTTGATGTCGACCGCGCGGCCACGGGTCTTGAACTTGCCCCACGCGGACCACTCCGTTTCGTACAGGCTCCCGTCGTAGGCGGATGTACGGAACGCGTAGGTGGTGCCCGGCTTCAGGTTCCCATCCGGGACGGTGACCTTCGCTGTGCCACCGGAGTTGACGTAGCCCGAGACGAGGACGCCGTACGGTTCGTCCTTGATCATGATCTGTTTGTCGGGGTTGCCGAAAGCGTCCGTCGTGTAGACGGCGAAGGTCAGGTTGGCCTTGTCACCGTCCGGGTCTGTCACGGTATTGCTCAAGGTGGGCATGGTCCGATTGACCTGCCACACCCCGCCCGACTGCGTGGACGGCGGCCCGGCCACCAGATTCTTCCCCGACACGGGCCGCCCTCCGGCCAGCGCGAGACTGGTCGTCTCCGGTCCGTGGACCTTCGGCGGCGCTGCCAGCGGATCAGGTTCCTTCGGTAAGCCGGCAGCGGAAGCGGGTCCCACCCCGGCCAGAACGGTAAGGACGGCGCCGACTGCCATGCAGCGCAGCGCCGTCGTTATGCGTCTTCGTCGCAACGATCCTCCTTGAAGGGAACGAACGTTCGACGCAAGCCAATCACGTGCAACTCCCGTGGAATAGGGAGAAGATCTCCATTCTGTACACGCAGCGCTTGTGCAGTCACACAACTCGCCATTTGATCGACCAGAGGGCGGGTCCATGCTTCGGCTCTGGCCCGTAATCGGTGGTAACGCGGACGCTTCATCATTGGGGCATGGACGACCACAACGACGGTGGCTCGACGCGGCCACCCGCGGCTACGCACAATGACGTCAGCGGCCGGGTATCCGGATCGGTGGTGCAGGCCGGCTCGATCACCGGCGGTGTGAACATCACCACCGGGCCCGCACCCCGGCGGCGCCGGTGGGGTACGCGGGGCTCGTCGCCGCGCGGTGGGCCGTCCGATCTGGACGAGTGGGCCGAGGGCCTTGCCGAAGGCGTCAGGACGTTGTGGGAGAGGGAAGAGGAGCAGCGGCGTGTCCACGACCCGGTGGCGTTACCGGTGCGCTGGCACGCGGCTGCCGCGCTGGCCGATCACCCCGCCAACATCCGTCGTCTTCAGGCCGGTGACACCGGCGAACCTTTGGCGCTGGCCGGGCGCATCGAGGAACTGAGTGAGGTCTACCGGTCGGTCCCCTCCGGCCGGCTGGTCATCCTCGGCCCCGCCGGCGCCGGGAAGACCGTGCTGGTCGGCCGCCTGGCGCTGGACCTGCTGGAGAAGCGCCGGCCGGGCCGGCGGGTGCCGGTCGTCGTCAACGCCGGGACCTGGGACCCCACGACCAGATCGCTGAACGTCTGGCTGGCCGAGCAACTCACCCGTGACCACCCCGGCTTGGCCGCCTCCGCCCGGCGCGGCGGACCGACCCGGGCCCGCGCGCTGATCGAGGCCGGCCGGGTGCTGCCCATCCTGGACGGCTTCGACGAGATCCATACCGGGCTGCACAAGGATGCACTGCACGCGCTCAACGCCACGCCGGACACCCCGATGGTGATCACAAGCCGGGCACCGGAATTCAGCGCGGCGGTACACGAGGTGGACGTGCTGACCGCGGCCGCCGTCGTGGAAATCGACGATCTGACGGTCGAGGATCTGGCCGGCTACCTGCCCCGCACCGTGGCCGGGCGCCGCACCGGAGTCTGGGACCCGGTCCTGGAGAAGATGGACACCGCCCCGCACGAGCCGGGCCCAGCCGCGCTGCGCCGCGTGCTGGCCAACCCACTGATGGTCTTCCTGGCCCGCACCGTCTACAGCGACAACCCCCGCCAGGAGCCCACCGAGCTGCTCGACACCGGCCGATTCCACACCGGGACGGCCCTACAGGACCATCTGCTGAACGAGTTCCTGCCCGCCGTCTACCAGTCCGGCCGGTCGGAGCACCCGCCGCGCTGGCCCGAAGACCGCGCACGCCGCTATCTCACCCACATCGCCGGCCACCTCCGCCAGGCAGGCACGGTCGATCTGGCCTGGTGGCAGCTGCGTGACACCATCCCGCGGTGGAAACGCACCCTCGTCCTCGCCGTGGTGGACGGGCTCCTGGTAGCTCTGGCGCTCGGGCTCACGTTTGAGCGCACCAAGCAGGTGCCGGACTTCTTCGCGGGGCAGGTGGACATGCAATGGCGGGTGCGCCCGCTTGCGATAGGGGCGCTGGACGGGCTTCTGGTGATGCTGGGGAGTGGGGTCGCGGTCGTTCTGCTGGCCGGGCTCGGCAGATGGCTCGGTATCAGACGTCTGCGTAGGTTCACCCTTGCGCTCGGGGTCGGGCTCGGGACCGCAGTCACAAGCGGGCTCGCCTTCACGCTTGTGAACAGGCTCGTGGAGGATGGGAGAGGGAGCTATTTGGTAGAGGCGAGCGCGGACCAGCTCACCGCTGGGCTCCTGGAGGATCTTCCCGGTGGGCTCAGGGTGGGCCTGGAGCTCGGGCTCACGGCCGGACTTGTGGCCGGACTCGCCGGATTGCGCAGCGCGGGTCCTCAACCGGCCGGCACGCGCCTTCAGATCCGTGGCCGGGTCCGGTTCCTCTCCGGCCGGTTCGCGGCGGGGATGCTCGTCGGGCTCCTGCTGGGGTTCGTGAACGGGTTCGTCAACGGGATCTTCGGGTTCGGGGGCGGCGCTGTTGCGGCCGCGAACGGGCTCTCGTTCGGGACGACGGATGTGCTCGGAGAGGCGTTCGTGATCTTGTCGGGGGTGGGGCTCGTGCTTGCGGTCGTGGCCGCGCTCGCGTTCGGGCTTGAGGCCCCCGCCCATCCGGCCGATGTGGTCGGTGCGGAGGCGTCGCTGGCCCGGGACCGGCGAAACACCCTCCGCAAAGCGCTCTTGGTAGGACTGGCGGTCGGCCCGGTGGTCACTCTCGTGTACAGCCTCCCGTTCGGGCTCGCGGCCGCGGTGCTGGCGGGATTCGTGAGTGTGCGTGCCACCAGCGCCTGGGTTCACTGGCTGGTGCTGGTACGCGGATGGCTACCGGTCGCCGGCCACCTGCCGTGGCGCGTCCAGGCGTTCCTCACCGACGCCTACCGCCGCGGCGTGCTACGGCAGACCGGGGCGGTCTACCAATTCCGCCATGCCCGCCTTCAACAGCACCTCCTCACCGCAAGCCGCGAACCGCTGAGCCCGGACGCCGCCACCAGGCAGCCTGGCCCCCGGTGAAAGCGCAGCCGGCCAGGCCCAGGGCATCGGCCGTGCAGTCCTGGGGCGACGTCGCGTTTCCGAGTTCGTTGACGGTTGGGATCTCGGCGACGGTGACGCGAGGGCGGCCGTCATCTACCAACGGATTGACGGTCATTTCGTAGATGTGTTGGTTGGTGTGGCTGCTGCCTCCCCCGTGTGCCCGCAATGCTCATCCGTGTGGTTGCTCCAGTCGGTGGCCGGGTCGGTTGTTGGGTGAGGGGAATTGCGTTGGGAGCCAGTGGGTGGAGGCTGCGGCTCGGGCTGTGAGGTGGGTGATGTAGGCGTTGCGGACGTCGGTCGGGGTGGGGAAGCCTGGTTCGTCGGTGAGCCAGGCGTCGGGGACGGTGGAGACGACCTCGTGGAGTAGTTCTGTGGTGATGCGTGGGGTGAACTCGGCGTCGGCTGTGGCCATTTCGGGTTGGTGGGAGGCGAGTGCGTGGTGGCGGAGGTCGTAGGGCTTGGTGGTCGTGTCGGGTGCGGTGTGCCAGCGGTGGTGGAAGACGAGGGCGGCGCCGTGGTCGATGAGCCAGAGGTGGGGGCGTTGGTGGCCGGAGGATGGCCAGGTCATGAGGTTGGGGCTGTGGGTGGTGCGGTCGACGTTTGCGGTGAAGGCGTCGAGCCAGATGATGCGGGCGGCTTCCGTGGGGTCGACGTCGACGGCGTTCGGTGCGTTGGGGTCGAAGTCGACGGCTCCGGGGAGGTGGTCCATGCCGAGGTTGAGTCCGGCGCTGGCGTGCAGGAGGTCTTGGACCTCTTGGTGCGGTTCGTCGGCGGCGACCGCGGGGTCGAAGTCGACCAGGACCAGTTCTGGTACCCGCAGTCCCAGGCGCCTGGCCAGTTCGCCCACGATGATCTCGGCCACCAGTGCCCTGCGCCCCTGCGCCGAGCCCGTGAACTTCACCACGGAGTTGTCCAGGCACCGCCCTTGACCTGCGGTGTTGCGGCAAAGTAGGTCGCTGACCTGCTCGAATGCTTCTTTCGCCGTCTTTCAGGCTCGTGCTGCCTCATGCAGTCGATCCTCCCCACGCGCTCCCCAGCGGCTGTGATTCTCCCCAGATTCTCCCCAGGAAGCTCCGTGATCACGGCCGGAATTGAGGTGTGGGAGCCATCATCGTCGTAGGCACGCTCGGTTATCACTGTCAGGTGTAGGGGCGCAGTGGTCTCTACGGGCGAACACTCCTCCGGGATGGACGGTCGCACCAGCACACTGACCATGTGACCAGCAGGTTCTTCGTCTGTTGGTGGTACAGCACTCGTAGCGGTTCTGACCTGCTGGGATGGTGGTTGCGACTGTCATTGGTGGAGCGTTGGTCCGGGCAGGGTCCGGATCTTGGCGTCGGCTACCTGATCGTCGGCCCATTTGACTGTGGAGGCGCGGGAGCGGGAAGCGCAGTGGAGACGACGCACCGTGGGGCGGGTCGGTGGGAGGCCCCGAGTGGCCTGGGGACAACCGAACGCGCCTGAGCGTGGCGGACCGGTCGATGCTGGATGCGATGCCTCTTCGGCTTCCATTGGTACGGGGTTCGAGGTGGGGATGCGGGTGCGGCGGACTGGCCTGCATCTACGCAGGTCAGGGGTGGTGTGAGGTGATTCTGGGGCGAGTGCATGTGTCGCCGCTTGTCGCCGCCTCTGCCAGGTTTCGATGCTGACTCAACGCTGACTTCAATGATGGTGCATCAGGCAAATTCGATGGGCCATCAGGAGCGACGCTGGTTCGGACCCTCGATGGGCATGCACGGTTCGGTTCACGGCTTGAGTGCGACGCTGGGCGATGAGTCAGTCCCCTCAAGGTGGCCCAGGTGAGAACGGTGTTTATGTGTTGTGCCCCGCGGGCATCCTGCGTGGTCCTGGCTGGAAACGGATGGTGTGGCGTGAGTGCGACGTGTTACGGCGTGGGATCTTCATGGGTGAATCTGACAGAGATTCGTGAGTTTTCCAATCGCCCGAACGCGTTACGTTGCCTGAGGGGTTGAGTCCTTTTTGTGCGGTGTCCCGTTTGAATTCGGGAAGTGGGGGAGTTCCGTGTCCAAGGTGACCCCGATGCTGTTGGTGACGTAGGCGATCAGGTGGTAGTGGCCGACGACGAATGTAAATTCGATCATTTGTTGGTCGCTGTACTGCCTGGCTAGAGCATCCCACGTTTCGTTGCTGATGCGATTGTTGTGGTGAATCTGGTCGACGGCTTGGAGTAGGGATGCCTCGAAGTGGTTCCAGTGCGGATCGTCCGGGCCGTTGATGATCGCGGTGAATTCGTGACTGGTCAGACCGGAGTCGCGGCCGAACCGGAGGTGGTGGCTCCATACGTAGTCGGACTCTGTGAGTGTCGCGGTTCGCAAGATGGCCAGTTCGCGGTCGCGAGGCGGAAGTTCTCCCTCGAACAGGAGGAAGATGCTGAGGGGATAGTGGGCGACTGTGAGATTCGGATGCTGGGCGAGAGTGCGGAGGAGATTGATTCCGCTGCGTTGTTGTGGGTCGGGAATGCCGGGCAGGAGTTGGGCGATCTTTGAAGGTAGGAGTTCGACGGGCAGTGCGGCGATTCTCGGCTCAGTCATTCGTCTCCTTCTTGTGGAATTTGCGTTCGCGGATAGATGTCATTGGGGCGCTCGTGAGGAATTCTTCGATGCTGTCGAGGAATGCGTCTGGGTGTGTGCGGTGAACGTCGTGGTCGGCTCCAGGGACGTGCATTCTCATGCTCGTTTCCGGCAGATGTTCCGGGATGCGGTGCCAGCTGGTCGTATCGATCACGCTGCGGACGTTCGGATCGGAGCGCATGAGCAGCAGCGGCGGGCGGACGGCCGAGAGGAGAGGGACGAGGTCGGTGTGTTCGGCGGCGTCGGTGGTGTAGCTGCGGACCACAGTGGGTGTGGTGTGGTGCAGCCCGTGGCATAGGGCACGCAGATCGTTCCGGTCCCGACCGGGGAAGATGATGCTGCAGAGCGCGCTCAGTTCGTCGAGCGGCCGACCGGCCAGTTCGGCGGCGGCGTCGGCGCTCGCGGTCACCTGGGGCGTGGCGAAGGTGGGGGGCGGCTCCGCCAGGACGAGTGCTGTGGCAACCGGGGCGGGTCGGCGCGTGCGGAAGGCGGCTGCCTGTACGAGTGCGACAGCAGCGCCCCAGGAGTGGCCGACGATCACCGGCTGGTGCAAGGACAGGGTGTTGATGAACTCCGTGACGTCGTCGGCGGCGCGCCAGAGCTGGTAGGTGCCGAAGGGCGGTTTGGGACTCAGCCCGTGGCCGCGAAGATCCATGGCGTATACGGGCCGGGTGCGGGCGAGCGCGGGAGCGATGCGGTGCCAGACCTCGGTGCTGGCGGCGCCACCGTGCAACAGCAGCGCGGGGGGCTGGGCGGTGCGTGTGCTGGGCCAGTGGCGGTAGTGGAAGGGGCCTGCGGACAGCTGGACGAAAGCGCCGCGAACCGCGGATGCACCCGTTGTCATGCGTGCTGTCCCTCCGGTGGACGGGGTGACGCCGGGACGCTCACGACGCTGTACCGGTGTCGGCAGCGGCCCAGGCCGCTTGGGGGTCGGCCTGGAGCCGTTCGGCCAGTGCCGCGATGTTCGGGCTGGTCCAGATGACGGTCCGAGGCAGGGACACCCCGAGGCTGCGCTCGATGCGGCTTCGCAACTCGAGCGACATGAGGGAGTCCAGGCCCAGGGCGGCGAGGTTGTTCGTGGGACCGACGGCATCGGCGGGAATGCGCAGGATGGCGGCGATGTGCTCAGCGAGGTGCTGCTCCAGCAGGCGGCGCCGGGCGCCTTCGCCGCCCGCATCCCGCAGTTGGCTGAGGACGACCTGCGTGGAGTCGTGTGTGTCGGTGGTCTGTTGGTGGGTGAGGACGTCGGTGAGGAAGGCGCTTTCCATCGAGCCGGAGTAGTTCTCTACCCAGCGGTTGAGGTCCTGAGGGGTGTAGCCGGTGCGGTGGCGGGCATGGCGCAGGATCGTTTCCAGGGCGTTGATGCCTTCGGTGGGGGCGATCGCGTCGTAGCCGCGCTGTTCCAGAACGACGCCACGGCCGTACCGGCTCCAGGGCCCCCAGTTGACGCTGGTGGCCTTGAGACCTTGGGAACGTCGCCAGGCGCAGAATTCGTCGAGCGCGGCGTTGGCCGCGGCGTAGGGGCCTTGACCTGGGGAGCCGTAGAGGGCGGTGATGGACGAGAACCCGACCCACCAATCAACGTGTTCGCCCGCCGTTGCCTCGTGGAGACGCCAGGCACCGGCCACCTTGGGGCGCCAGACCTGCTCCAGGACTTGGGGAGTGAAGTTGGCGATGGTGACGTCTTCGACGACGCCCGCGGCGTGCACGACGCCGCGCAGCGGGTGGCCGGCGGCGGTGGCCTGGGCCACGAGGGTTTCGGCGAGGCCCGGTTCAGCGATGTCGCCGGCTACGTGGCTGATGCGGGTACCGGCGGCCTGCAGCTCGTCAATGACGCTCTGCGCGTGAGGGGTAGGGGATGACCTGCTGCACAGGGCGATGCTGGCCGCGCCGTTGTCACTGAGCCAGCGGGCGACGAGGAGACCCAGTCCGCCGAGCCCGCCGGTGATGGCGTAGCTGCCGTCCGTGCGGACGACGGGGACTTGCTCGGGTGGATGGATGGCTTTGACGGTGCCGTCAACCGGCCAGGTGAGGACTGGTTGGCAGGGGAGACCAGGGATCTCTTGGGGCTGGCACGCCGCTGCGGAATCGGTGACGGGGTGAGTGACGTAGGGGAGGGTGGGGATCTCTCCGCGGGCCAGGGCTGCTGCCAGTTCCGTGATCAGTTGGGTGATCAGCGAGGGACGGGAATCGCGCAGCATGGTCAGGTCCACGTTGTGGAAGGACGTGTTGCGGGCGAGCGGAGGCAGGGCGATGTGGTTCCGGGCGTGGGGGCGGGACCGGTCGAGGTCGACGAAGTGACCTCCGGAGGCAACCAGATGGACACTGGCTGTCCGGGCTGGTCCGGTGCGGGAATTGAGGACCACGTCGACACCGTGGCCAGAGGTCGCCTGGCGAACCCCGGCGGCGAAGGCGGAAGAGGTTGGGTCGAAGACGTGGGCGATGCCCAGCGAGCGCAGGTGGCCATGCTCGGCGTCGGTGTCGACCGTGCCCAGGATCGTCGCGCCGCGGGAACGAGCGATGGCGACGGCGGCCAGGCCGACCGCGCTGGCGGCAGGGTGGATCAGCACGCTCTGCCCGGGCCGGAGGTTGGCCAGGTGACGAAGGGAGTACCAGGCAGTGAGGAAGGCTGTGGGCAGTGTCGCTGCGGCGTGGAGGTCCATGGTGTCGGGTACGGGCAGCAGGTGGTCGGCACGTAGCACCGTGTGTGAGGCCGATCCGTCCGTCATGGCGGTCACGCGGCGACCCAGCCATGCCGCGTCCACGCCGGCGCCGATCGCGGTGACGGTACCCGCGCCGTCCACGCCGACTGGCTGCCCGGCAGGGTCCCCGACGGGCAGGACACCGGAGGCGGCCGATCCGCTCGCGGCCACGGCGACTTCCACCTCGCCCGCACCCGGTGCCTGGCGGTCGCGATGGACGAAGG
This sequence comes from Streptomyces lunalinharesii, assembly GCF_039532155.1. NCBI lineage: Bacteria > Bacillati > Actinomycetota > Actinomycetes > Kitasatosporales > Streptomycetaceae > Streptomyces > Streptomyces lunalinharesii. The sequence goes on along the minus strand of NZ_BAAARK010000006.1, from coordinate 213,675 downwards.
GGATGGAGTCGAGGTCGTCGGAGCGGCGCTGTCGTAGCGCGAACCGGTCGATGCCGACCCGGCAGTCGCGGTGGTGCTGCTCGTCTTCTTGCAGGGGGCTCCGGGCCAGGCGAGCGACGTAGCGAAGCCCGGCCCGCCAGGCGACTTGATCGTCGCCACGGGCGCCACCCAGCAGGTCGGCGACGAGCTGGGCCGCGCCGGTTCCCTGCCCGAGGTCGATCAGGGTCGGACACAGTTCACCGTGCTCGTAGGACAGCACTCTCAACAACCCCTGGATCCCGGTGTGGGACAGGTCCACCGCATCACCGGCACGGACGTCCTGCCCGCCGCGCGTGACAGCCCACAGGCGTGGTCGGGCCGTGGCCTCGTGCCGAGCGAGTTCCTTGACGAGCAACGCCAGACGCCGCACCCGCTGTTCGGCAAGCGCCAGACCGTGCGGACCTGCCGACCCCGCACTTCCTGGAAGGACAACGACGCCTGCCAGTTCCGGGTCGGCCAGCAACTGTGCTGTGGTGTCACCGACCGTCGTGATGTCCGGCGGCAGAGTGGCGGTTGTGACGGAACCTCCGTGCGCCAGGAGGAGGGAGACGACCTGGTCTGCGAAGGTGTCCGAGGCCGTCTCGGTGAGCAGGAGCCAGTGGCCCGGAGGCGAGGGGGCGCGGTCGGCCAACGGCCGAGGCTGCCAGCGGATTGTCAACAGGCAGTCATTGAGGTGTTGTTCGGGGTCGTGCTTGTCGACCCTCCTCAAGACGATGTCGTCGGCTTCGGCCAGCACTTGCCCTGCTTCGTCCAGCAGCCGGAGTCGACCGGTGCACTGGTCGCTGTCGGACGACGTCAACGTGGCCAGGCAGTACCGGCCTTGGAAGGGATCATCGTGGATGCTGAGCGAGCCGACGCGCACGGGGACGATCAGCCGACCACCACCGACCTGCCCCCACACCGCTGCCATGGCCTGCAGACAGCAGTCGAGCTGGATGGGATGCCAGTTCACGCCCTGAGTACCGGTGAAAGCGCTGTCGCTCAACTCCAGACGTGCCATGGCACTCGGCTGCGCGCCGTTGCTCAGACGCACTTCCGCCAGGCCCCTGAAGGCGGCGCCGTGCACGATGCCGCCGGCATGCATACGGTCGTAGTAGGCGGAAACATCGACGACCTCGCTATGGGCGGCCGCCTGCTCGACCATGTCGAATGCCTCCGGCCGAGGGGCGCGCCCATGGTGCAAAACGGCGGTGGTGCGCACCGTTCGGTTGCCGTCGCCGTCAAGGGACGCCAGCTCCCAACGATGGCGGCCCGGCCCGTCGGGAGTGGCGGTGGCAACCAGCCGATCCTCGGCGGCCACCGGAACGGGCCGCACGAACTCGACGTCACTCAGACGTACTTCGGCCGCGGGTGCGTCGTAGACCTCGCGGGTGGCGGCACACGCCATCTCGCAGAGTGCCGCGCCGGCCAGCACGGCCACGCCTTCGATCGTGTGGTCGGCCAGCCATGGCAGGGCAGTGAGGGCCAGGTGTGGCTGCCACCAGTGCCGTTCGTCTCCCGGGTCCAAGCCGTGCACATGCGCGCCCAGCAGCGGATGGTCGTCCGCCGAGGCCGCCCCCGACACCCGTACGACGGGCCGGTCCACCAGGTGGGAGCGACGTTCCCATGAAGTGGCCGGGACGTCCACCAAGTCGCCCTCGCCGTAGGCGCGGGTCCAATCGATGGCACAACCCGCGCAGAACGCCGCCGCCAACTGCTGCGCGAAGACCCTCCCCTCGTCCTCGCCACGCAACAGGGTGGGCAGCACGAGCGGCCGGCCCTGACCGGCCTCGTGCACGGTCTCGGCGATCGGTGCGGCCAGCACCGGGTGCGGGGCGACCTCGATGAACAGCCGGTGCCCGTCGTGTACGGCGGCGGCGACAGCGTCCTGGAACCGCACGGTGCGGCGTACGTTCTCCACCCAGTAGTCCGCGTTCGCCGAAACTGGCAGCCGGGGTTCGGCCTGGACCGTGGAATAGAAGGGGATGGAGGCGGGCCCGGGCCGGAGGTCCGCCAGTGAGCGGCGGATGTCCTCCAGGGTCGGGTCGACCTGGGCAGAGTGCGAGGCGACATCGACCGCCACCAGGGTGGCCTTCACGCCTGTCGCGGCCCAGCGTTCCATCAAGGTGGTCACCTGCGTCGCGTCACCGGCGATCACGGTGTTGGACGGCGCGTTGACCACCGCGACCGTGACATCCGCAGCGCCGGCGGCAGCCAGTTCGTCCTCCACCTCGGCCTTGCTGAGACGGATCGAGGCCATGAGTCCCCGTCCCGCGACTCTGCCCATCAGACGTGATCGACGGCATACCACCCGTGCACCGTCCTGTGGACTGAGCATGCCGGCCACGACAGCTGCGGCGGCCTCGCCCATAGAGTGCCCGATCACCGCCGCCGGCTCCACTCCACTACCGCGCCACATGGCAGCCAGCGCGACTTGCATCGCGTAGAGCACCGGCTGCACCCGCGCGAACCCCGTGACCACCCGAGGGGCAGCCAAGATCTTGGAGAGAACCAGGCCGGACTCCTGCAGGACCACCGGCTCCAACTGCCGGATCATGTCCGTGAACGCCTCATCCCGCCCCAGCAGCCCGGCGCCCATACGCGCCCACTGCGAGCCCTGCCCCGAGAACACCCACACCGGCCCGGCACTCACCCCGGGCGCCACCGTCCCCGTACGCGTCGTGTCCGCCTCCTGGCCCGACACATGAGCCCGCAACGTCGACCGCAACTCCGCACGGGACGAGGCCGCAACGGCCAACCGCACAGCGGCATGCGAACGTCGCACCGCCAACGTATGGGCAACGTCCGGCAACTGCGCCGTCGCACCGTCGGCGTCGAGCCAGCCGGCCAGGCGCGCCGCAGCCAGGCGTAGCGCTCCGCGTGATCCGGCGGAGAGCACTACGACGTACGGCCGTCCACCGGTCGTCGGCCGCTTCCGTTGAGATCCGTGCATCGACGTTCCGTGCGGACGGCCGACGGACCGCACACGAACGCACGGCGCCTGCTCGACGACGACATGAGCGTTGGTACCGCCCAACCCATACGACGAGACTCCCGCGATCCTCGGCCCGCCCTCGACCGGCCAATCGATCAACCGGGTCGGCAGCAGCATCCGGGTGTCCTCTGCCCTGATCTGCGGATTCCACTCAGCGAAGTGCAACGATGCGGGGACCTTGCCGCGCCCGACGCTCAACACGGCCTTCAACAGGCCGGCCAGCCCGGAGACAGGCTCCAGGTGCCCGATGTTCGTCTTGATCGACCCCAGCGCGCACCGCCCCGGGCCACGGCCGTAGACCGCCGACGTCGAGGCGAACTCCACTGGATCGCCCGCCGGAGTGCCCGGACCGTGCGCCTCGACCATCCCAACCGCTGCCGCCGCCACCCCCGCAACGCGCAATGCCTGCCGAAACACAGCTTCCTGCCCTCGCGGAGAGGGAACCGTCATCCGGGTGCCCTGCCCGTTCTGGTTCACCGCTGATCCCCGGAGCACCGCAAGGACCCGGTCGCCGTCCCGATGGGCGTCGGCCAGCCGTTTCAGGAGGATGGCAACGCCGCCCTCACCCCGGACGAATCCGTCCGCCGCCGCGTCGAAGGCGCGGCACTGCCCGGACGGTGAGAGCAACCCCCATCCCGCGTGCGTCAACATCGTCTCGGGGGAGCTCAGCAACTGCGCGCCACCGACCAGTGCGAGGTCCGACTCACGGGTCAGCAGGCTCTGACAGGCGACGTGTACGGCGACGAGGCCGGAGGAACACGCGGTGTCCAACGCCATCGCGGGCCCCCGCAGATCCAGTAGGAACGCGATCCTGCCCGCGGCCGTGCCGTGGACCCCGACCATGCTCCAGTAGTCGTTGAGGGTATCCGGTGGGCGAAGCCCGCGCAGCGCGTAGTCGACGCCGTACATGGCCGTATACACGCCGGTCCTGGAGCCGCGCAGCGCCTCCAGCGGAATCCCGGAGTGCTCACAAGCCTCCTGCGCCACCTCCAGCAGCAAGCGGTGCTCCGGGGCCATCCACGCCGCCTCCGCCACGCTGACGCCAAAAGCAGCCGGGTCGAACTCCCCGACTCCCCGTTCCAGGAAGCAGCCCCACCGCATGCCTGCGGCGACCTTCGGCCTCACCCCGGCAACCGCGTCGGCTGACCAACGATCCGGCGGCACCACGCCGACCGTATCCCGGCCCTCGATCAACAAACGCCACAGGGCGTCCGCCGAGTCCACACCACCAGGCAACCGGCACCCCGCTCCGATCACGGCGATCGGCTCAGCATGATCCCGCGAGGCAAGGGGATACGTAGACGACGACCGGACCACGACACACTCCAGTAATGCTTGGGGCGATCACGTTTGGGAGAAGAAGGAGACGGACCGTCGAGAGGCACGCGGGGACGATTCCAGGGAGGCCCGCCTGCCTACTCCGCGACTACGCGCGAGCGGGATATACACGCCATGAGCTGAATAGCTCAGTACCGTGAATTATCAGCCCCCGAAGACCTGTTGGTACGGGCCAAAGCGGCCTTCCACCCGTATTGATGCTTCTTGAGCCACCAGGGTTTGAGCGCCCTTCAAGCGGCAGATGGCTCTCGCCTGCGGAAGCTGCGTGCGCTTCCTGGCGGCGTTGCCTTGGGACACGGCGCGGTGCTCGATGAGGGCAGTCGCTCAGCAGGCACGGCGAGCAGGCGGTGTGCCTCACACGAGTGACACGAAGGGTGCGGCCCCGCGCCTACGGGAAGGCTTCGAAGGCTTCCAAACCCTCCACCTACAACACGAGTTGAGTCCCACTCGGTACTGCCGGGCGGCGACTTCGATCATGCCCAGTTCCTCGGACGCAGGCCGGTGAAGGCGTACACCCTCCAGGCTCCTACACGCTGCCGACCCCCGTGCCGCCCTGCCTACCGGCGGCGGCGCAGAACGCACCACCTCGCCGGGCCACCACACGATCTTCAGCGCCTGGCAGGACCGAGCAGAAGAAGCGGTCCAAGCAGCCAGGCACGCAGCGCAACACCGCCGGCCGCTCCACCCCGTGCGACCCGACGGCCTTCCCCTGGGAGAAAACAGTGATCCGCCCGCTTCCCTCCACTGTAGGCACACTCACATCGCCCATCGACCTCCGTCCCTACGGCGCACACTTCCAGGCCGATCCGTATCCCTTCTACGCCCAGCTTCTCCAACAGTCCCCTGCCCATTACGTCATTGGGCCCGACTCCGTACCCACGTGGATGATCCTGGGCTACCCCGAGGCCAAAGCCGCCCTGGCCCACCCCGCCCTGCTCGTGGACTGGGCCTACGCCAGCCCGCAATGGCGCGCCATGGTCCTCGGCGACCCCGAAACAACCCAACCACCTCAAGGACGTTCCGTCGCAACCTCCGACAACCTCGACCACAAGCGCCTACGACAACCGCTCGTCCAAGCGTTCACCATCCGACGCATCCAGGCACTGGCCCCCGTCATCGAGCAGCGCACCCAACAGCTCATTGATCGCCTGCCCGCCCGCACGCCCTTCGACCTGGTCGACGACTTCGCCGCCCCGCTGACCATCTCCGTCATCTGCGCCATTCTGGGGATCTCCGACCTGGACCAGAACCAGTTCCGGTGCTTGGCCGACCGACTGTCCTACCCGGCAAGCCTGAATGACGCCCATGCCGCACGTCACGAGATCACCCCACTTCTGCGTCGGCTCGTCGAGGCCAAGCACGACCAGCCCGGCGACGACCTCCTCAGCCACCTCCTGCAGATCAATCGCGATACCGCCGACCCGCAAGCCACACTGACCGACACCGAACTCACGGGCGCCACGTTTACCCTGCTCAACGCCGGCCATCAGACGAGCATCCACCTCATCACCAACACCCTCTTCTGCCTGCTCACCCACCCCGAGCAACTCGCCTCGCTCCGAGCCGACTCCGACCTGCTGGCCTCAGCCCTTGAAGAGACCCTTCGCTACGAAGGCCCCATCGGAGGATCGCTCCGACGGTTCGCCGCCGAAGACCTGACCATCGGCGACACCTGCATCCCCGGCGACGGCAGTCAAGTCCTGATCGTGCTGTCCAGCGCACACCGCGACCCCCGTCAGTTCCCCGATCCCCACCGCTTCGACATCCGGCGCCGGAACGCCGACCTCCTGGCCTTCGGCCATGGCCCCCACTACTGCCTCGGCGCGGCGCTGGGTCGGCTGGAGGCGCGCATCGCCATCGGCTCACTACTCGATCGTCTGCCGGGACTCTCCCTGGCCCACCCAGGAAGCGACCCGGGCTGGCGTCCCGGGCCGATCTTCCGCGGCTTGGCCAACCTGCCCCTCGTCCACACCTGACTGAGCATGTCGCGCCTGCTCCATCGGAATACCGGATACCAGGTGTTGCAGCGGACTTTGCACTCGGGGGCCACAAGTGACACCGGGCCTCGACATCGATCACTGCGACGGTTGGGACCACGGCGCCCCACACGGTTCCGAGAGCCGGACCGATGCTCGGTGTGACACCGCCGATGCTGACTTTGCGCTGGCTTGCTGACCCCAATACCGCCTCTGACCTGTGGTGATGCCGTGCCATCTCGCTTCGGCTTCCACTTCCACCGGCCCATCCAGGCACTCGCCAACAGCCCCATGGTCTGCTCGGGGTGCTGCTCGGTCTTCCGACGCGACGAACTGGTGGCCTTCGGCGGGTTCCCCGAGCGCACCATCGTCGAAGACATGGATTACATCTGCATGCCTCAAGGCGAGTGACCCTACGTTCTCTGCTGGTGGGACTGCAAATGACCAGGTCAGAGGCCATTTTTGTGGTGGTTCAGTGTTGTGCGTGTTCAGCCAGGTGGAACCGGGTCTGGCAGGGTCGATGCTGACTGGATGCTGAGATTTCTGATGGTAAGTCAGGTTCGGTGCCGCAGTTCAGTTCCTGCTTGAGGTATCCGTGTCCGCTGTCGGGGCGCTTGCGCGCCGAGGCCGCCCGTGGAATCAGTTCCGCACCGTCTCGCTGGTGGTGGCTTCGAGGCTGTCGCGCTGGCTCGGACACGACGGTGAATAGTGAAAGCGCCCGCATCGCCCTTGCCGGCGCCCGAGTCTGCTTCGAACTGTGCGTTGCGTCTTTGGCTGTGAAGATCGAGGCATGGCCCGTCTTCGGATGCCTCCGCTCACCAAGTAGCCTCAATGCTTCGACGGTCAGCCCCGTCTCCTCCAGGGTCTCCCGCACCGCTGCCTGCTCCGCAGGCTCACCGGCCTCAACTTTGCTCGCCGGGAACTGCCACACCAGATCCCCCTCGGTGACCCGCCGCTGCACCAGCAGCACATGGCTACCCCGCACGATCACGGCCGCCGACACTGGCCTCTCAGTCGCACCCACCTCCTTTGCAGCCCTGAGCCCTGCATTCCCTCGGTGCGGCACGCCCTAACGGCAAGGTTGTGCGGGACGTGGGAGGCGATGAGTCCTGCAGACGTCCTCTTTAACTTCCCTTGACAGGTTGTTGAGTCGTAGGCCAGCATGCACGAATTGTGCGCGCCGGAACGTTACGGGTCGCGGTGGGGGGGAATCGGCGGCTTGACCGTGATGTGCGCCCAACCGAAGCATGCCCGACACCTTTTGGTGCGCGGCATGTCTGAATGGTTGGGGGTTATCTATGAGATCGCATGTCAAGTTAAGACGGCCGGTTACCGTGACGTTGGCGGCTTCAGTCGCGGTAGCCGCTTTGTACGGCGGACCATTGGCCGGCATCGCACAGGCCGCCGGTGAGGGCCTGGGGTCCCTCGTAGAGGATTATGCGTACCCGGATCGAGACAAGCTGTTGGCCGAAAAGGGGCTGAAGCTACTCTCCGGAGACGGCAACATCACGCTGGCCGACTGCACCACAGGCAATGACCTGGTGCAAATACGAAGCCGCGATGCCGGACTGGTGTGCTTCCAGGTCACCGGCCCAGTGGGCTATCTGTCCATGGAGATTGAAAAGACCTACCTGGCGAAGTCCGAAGACCGTGCTGGTGTGACGGCCACAGTCAGCATCGAAGACGCGGCAACCAAGGAGACGAAGGTCCAGAAGGTCGACCTCGAACCTGGTCAGTGGAAAGCAGTGGGCGAAGGGGGCGACCCGAAGCTCACATCCACGCTGCTGGAACTGAGTGTCGGTCAGGGCAAGCCGGGAGCAGCTTTGTCGGGTGATGCAGCTCGGCCGTGGCTGGCGCGCCTGACGGTGAACGACCCGGGGCACGACGGCGGGCGGAGCTGCAGCGGAACCCTGGTCGACAGCTCCTGGCTGCTCACCGCGGCCAGTTGCTTCGTCGACGATCCCAGCACCGCAGTGCCCGTGGTGACGAAGACGACACCCAAGGCCGTGGCGCTCCTCGCCGGAAACGCGCCGGTGAACATCAAGTACCTGGTGCCCCGCGGAGACAGGGACATGGTGCTGGCTCGACTGGCCACCCCGATCACCAACGTCGCCCCGGCAGCTCTCGCTGGGAGCGCACTCCCGGACGGGACTGCGCTGAGCGCCGCCGGATACGGCCGAACCGACACCACCTGGGTGCCGTCCAGCCCGCACAACAGCGACGTGACCCAGAGCAATACCACTGCCACCACCTTGGAAGTGGCAGGTGGCCGCATCTGCAAGGGCGATGCCGGCGGCCCGATCACCGACGGCAGCGGACGCATCACGGCAGTACAGAGCCGCGCCAGCCATGCCGGCTGTCTGGGGCAGGCAGGAGACAGCACTACCGCAACCGCCGCCCGCATCGACAACATCACGACCTGGCTCGCGAACAACAGCTTCACCGGCAAATCACGGATGACGCTCGATGAGGGTGTGGGTTCGGGGCGTGTGTCGGGTGGTGTGCCGGAGGAGTTCGTTGCGGAGCTGGCTGGTGGCGCTGAGCTGGGTGCTGCGGGCAAGGTCGGTTCGGCGCTGAAGCTGAACGGGACGTCGGCGTATGCGGCGACGGCGGGGCCGGTGGTGGACACCACGAAGTCGTTCTCGGTGTCGGCTTGGGTCAAGCTCGACAACAAGGACCGCAACCACACCTTCTTGTCGCAGGCTGGTGATCGTGCCAGCGGTTTGCAGCTGTATT